>NZ_JBNHEP010000100.1:10280-34893 GCF_050015995.1 Dapis brunnea BLCC-M229
ATTATAAATTTATACATTTTGATAATTAGATTTATACAAGCTTTAACAATAGCTTGCAGCCATGACCAAACTTTGCTGATAATCTTAAGTATAAATAAATAGATTTTTACTGGAATAGCAATAAATAGTTGAAATAATATTTTTAGCCATAAGAATATTTTGCTAATTGTGTCAATTATAAATTTATACATTTTGATAATTAGATTTATACAAGCTTTAACAATAGCTTTTATCCATGACCAAACTTTGCTGATAATCTTAAGTGTAAATAAATAAATTTTTATGGGAATAGCTATGAAAAGTTGAAATAGTCTTTTTATCGATAAAAATATATTCCTAATCGGAGTGAAAAGGAATCCAAAAAAGTTTTTAATATAACGTAGTATTCCTCTCAAAAAAGTCAAGCCAGGCAGAGATGGTTTTCCTGTGACATTTTCCACAGTTTCTGTTAATTTATTTGGTATATCTTTGAGAGGAGATAAATTTTCGGTGGGTAAATTGTCAGTAATATTTTCCACTGCATCAGTAGTTTTTTTCAGAGGATTGGAAAGAGAGGGGAAATTTCCTTTATCTCGCCGATCTTTGAAATTTTTCATCTCAAACTCCTTTAATAAATTAAGTAGTTATATCATGTACCCTATATCCAGGGGAGTTACACTATCAGATAATTAATTATAATAAATTGTATTGATAAAACTTTAAAAATAGACATCTCCAGAAATTAAAATTTAACAAATTAATTATCGGAGATATCTAACTAAGAAAATGCAATAGTGGATCGGAAGATTAGTACAAAATCCTTAACTTAACCCTATTAATTTATACGAAACTAGGAGAAGTCATCGGTTGTCCTAGTCCTATTTCACTCTCATCAATAGCTTCTCCTGGTGCTGCTGCTAGAGCTGTTAAACCAACTGCTTCAGCATACTTTAAGTAAGTTTCTACTGAAGCAATAACCACCCTAGCTTCAACTGCAAGTAACTCAATACCTACTAAAGAAACACGGACCCAAGCATCTATAACAACTCCTTTGTCAAGAATGCGGTCTACGACTTCAGCTAGACTGGAAGATGAGTTAATTTTTTCTACTGCCATAATGTTTATTCCTTTACTTCTTGAGAACCCCAAACATAATCATGTAAATTAGTTCGGAAGGTTTGTAATTTCTCAGTCAACTCCTGAGACATTAATTCCCGATCGGAACTGAATTTTTCTTGTAACTGCAACACTTCTAGTTTGAGAGCTAATACTTCTTGTTTGCGACTAGCAATTTCTTCTAACCGCTTTTGACGTGCTTGCTGCTCATACAGACGCAGTGCTTCAACATATTCTTCTAAAATTGTCCGCACTTGTTTATGACGTTCGGCATTTTCCAATTGCCTTTGCTGTTTTTCTGCTAGACCTGTTTCGTAAAGATTTATCACAAACTTGTCTAACATGGTGTGAAGCACCTGAGCTTCCCGATTTATATCTTGTCTAACAGCACGAAGTTCCGCTTGAGTTTGTTGTCTGTGTTGGGCAACCTCTAGTTTGCGTTCGGCAATTTCAGTTAATCGCTGCGATCGCTCTTTTGCCCATATATCTTTAAGAGCCATAAAAACCTTTGCCTTAGTATTAATAAGCTCCAACAGTAGCAGGTTCTACTGTTGTTGCATCTAGAGGTTCGTCATCTAAATTATTAGAAACAGTTTCTCCTGGTGCTGCTGCTAGAGCTGTTAAACCAACTGCTTCAGCATACTTGAGGTAAGTCTCTACTGAAGCTATAACTATTCTGGCTTCTATTGCAAGTAATTCAATACCTACTAAAGAAACGCGCACCCAAGCATCTATGACAACTCCTTTGTCAAGGATACGATCTACAACTTCAGCTAGACTAGAAGATGAGTTAACTTTTTCTACTGCCATAATTTTTATTCCTTATTTACTAGAAGCATCAATTTAACAGTAGACACTGGTAAATATGAAGATGCTAAGATAATTAGATTTGCAGAGATTTAATGTCTTATATCAAATCCGGTAGTATCGGTGTAAAAAAGAAGATATAAACCGGGTTTGTATTAAATTCCCTACCATACTAACATTTACCTCCAACAAACCCGGTTTCTTTAAACACTTCCATTGCAACCAGATTTGATATTACTTAAGTATAACATTATATTTTAATTAGACATCTCCAATAATAAAAAATAAAATTAATTATCGCCCTAGATACATCAAATTTTTCCCCTTACTTCCTACTCCCTCTTTTCTTCAGACAAAATGATAAGGAGGAAGTTGTTCACTTAAAGTAATTTGCCAATGGGAACACTTGGTTTGCCAAGTTGGAAGATGTTTGGTTATTAGAAGTTCTGCTTCACGATTGGCCAATAAATGGACTTGCTTAATTCCTCCTTCTGTGCTATTTTTCCAGACAGCTTTGGGATAATCCTTAAAAATTAACTGACGTATATTTTCCCACTGTTGACCTTGCTCAGTTTGAAAAGCTTGCTGTTGTTGAAAGCGTTGTTTTTTTGCTAATAAATAAGCTTTGCCACGAGCATTACTACTTTCTAGGTTAGAAGGAGGAGAAACTGGAGAAAAAGTCACAGTATATTCTACTTTTTCTGCCAATTGAGTTAAAGTCGTCACATATTTTTGCTGATTATCTTGTAAGTGATTGATAATATTTTCTATTTCAGCAAAAGCATTACCAAATCTAAGTGGTAGTATAGAAGTTTGCTGAAATATTTCTCTAACTACGCGATCGTGGTTTAAAACTGCTTGGAGTAATTTCTCGTCTGTTTCTTGTATTGCTTCAATGGATACATCTGCTTCAGTTACAGCAGCAAGATTTTGATAGGGAATTAGTTCAACTTCCTTTTCCATACCTTTTGGCAATGCTAAGGATGATTTGGGTAGATATAGAAAAGCGTAGACATAAAATGACATTTTGGGTGCTTGGTGTTATGGCAGTGAGTTTTTTTTGCTCGTAGGTTGGGTTGAGGGAAACCCTCAACCCAACAGAAGTAATACCGTTTCACAGAAGTCAAAAGTCCAGTAGTAGACCGACAAAGCTAAAATGGTGCGTTACGACGGATTGTTGAATCCTTTTCATAATCTGAATTTAAGCCGTCTAACACACCCTACAATTTTGCATCATTTTAGCTGTGTCAGTCCAGTAGGGTGTGTTAGCAAAGCGTAACGCACCGAAATATTTGGGATAAGAGGTGCGTTACATTTGATTTTCATGTCCCGCAGGGAAACGCACCCTACTTGCTACTTGCTAGAATCAGAGTGAAAATTTTGAGACTGTTTTTGATTCATTAGAGCGTTGTAAGCAGTAGTAAAGTGAGCGTTTGTAATCCTGATTTTGTTTGGAGACTTAATTCCTTTAGCGCTATAAGTACGAATTGCAGCTAAAGCAGCTTGATTAGTCAACAATGCCAAATCTGCTCCATTCCAACCTTCTGTGCGACTTGCCCAATCTTTCAAATTTACTGCTTGCAGTGGGCGACCTTGATTATGAACTTTCAAAATTGCTAAACGACCTGCTTTATCTGGTAAGTCTACTTTAATTTGCAAATCCAATCTTCCCGCTCGCAGTAATGCTGGGTCTAGAGCATCGGGGCGGTTAGTTGCTCCTACCAATAATATTTGAGTACAGTCACGCAAACCATCCAATTCTGTTAATAATTGACCGACTAGGCGATCGCTCACTCCAGAATCTCCGATAAATTTACCACGAGCAGGAGCTAGAGTATCAATTTCATCTACAAATATCACACAAGGCGCAACCTGTCTAGCCTTAGAAAAAAGTTCTCGTACTGCTTCTTCTGCTGCTCCCACCCATTTACTCAGCAACTCTGGTCCGTTGACAGCAATAAAATTAGCTTGTGCTTGGGAAGCAACAGCTTTTGCCAGCAAAGTTTTTCCAGTTCCTGGTTCCCCCCAGAGCAAAATTCCTTTGGGAGCTTTTGCCTTAGTTTGTTCGTATAATTCTGGGTAGAGTAATGCTCCCTCCACTGACTCTTGCAATTTTTGTTTGACTGCATCGAGACCACCAATATTTTGCCAACTGACATTAGGCACCTCTACCGCAACAGACCGCAATACAGAAGGTTTAATTTCCTTTATTGCTGTCAGAAAATCAGTTTGTAATAAATTCATATCCTCTGGAGTCGGACTATCTAAAGATGGAACTTGACGACGGAGAGCTAAATAAGCTGCTTTTTGACATAAAGCTTTTAAGTCAGCACCCACTAACCCAACTGCCATATCGGCAATTTCTCCCAAGTCAACAGAAGTATCTAATGGCATAGAATTTGTCATTATCTGCAAAATTTCTAATCTTCCATTGCGGTCTGGAATACTGAAATTAATTTCTCGGTCAAATCTTCCCGGACGACGGAGAGCAGGATCGATATGGTCTGGGCGGTTTGTTGCTGCTAAAATTAGGACGCCCTGATGTTCGACAAACCCATCCATTAATCCCAATAATTGGGCGACCAAACGCTTTTCGACTTCTCCCTCAACTTTGCTGCGATCTGGAGCAATACTATCAATTTCATCTATAAATACCAGACAGGGAGCAGATTTTTTAGCATTAGTAAAAATTTTGCGCAACCTCGCTTCTGCTTCCCCATAATATTTGCTCATCACTTCTGGTCCGTTGATCGCAATATAATTGAGTCTCAGTTCTTCTGCTATTGCTTTAGCTGTGAGAGTTTTACCAGTACCTGGCGGTCCAACTAATAATACTCCACGAGCAGGTTCAAGTCCTAATTGTGATAATAAATCTGGGCGTTTGAGTGGAAGTTCTATTACTTCTCTTAATTCTTGAATTATTTCGGACATACCCCCGATATCTTTGAGGGTAGGTCTCGACTTAGTTTCTTGAGGCGGGGGAGTAAAATTAGTTTGTTGTTGAGGTCTGGTTTCTGTTACACCGCCAGCGTCTTTTGCAGTAGATGTTGCTTTTGTGTCTGGGTATTGAGTAGTAAAGTTAGTTGGTTGTGGAGGTCTAGTTTGTCTGACAGGTTGTCTTGCTTGGGTTTGATAAGGGTCTCTTCTTCTTGGTATGTTAGTGTTAGTTCGTCTGGGAGTATTGTTAATAGTTCGAGACTGCACCTGATAGGAAGTTTTTGCTTCCCCCGTTTCGCCTTTTTTTTCGAGAACTTTTGCCAGTTCTATTATTTGTCTTAAGTCTAATCTTAGAAAATTATTCATTGTTTTAATTTTTGATAGTTAAAATTTAGTGCTTATCAGTTATAAAATTTCTTTAATCTACGAGGAACAGTTTTAGATATCCCCTGTCCCCAGATCCCCCCTAACCCCCCTTAATAAGGGGGGAACCGGTTAAAAAAAGGGAAACGCTTCAAAAGGGGTGAGCTTTCAAAGTCCCCCTTTCTAAGGGGGATTTAGGGGGATCGTAAATGTACTTTATAACTACGGGAATTGCTATATCAGTTATTAGTATCTCCTAATTTAGTAGAAAGCTTGAAATCTGAAATTTATTTTAATTCTCTATCAATTTCTCAAAGGTTATTACCTCCTTCATTTGAAAAAAGCTGATAGCTGATCGCTGAATGCTTTTCATTCTTGAATTCGAGCAAAATTAAAAGGAGCAGTAAAACTATTGTACCGAATTTTAAATCTTCCCTCAAATTTACTATCAATAACTTCCACTTTTTCACCAAATTCAGATTCTTTTTCCCAAGGTATTAGATAAGCTGCATTATAAATCATTTTTTCTGTTTGTAAGTCATTTTCTACTACTTCAATCGCCATTTGATTCAGAGTTGTTTGGAAAATTTCAATAATATATTGTTTACGATTATTCATTTCTTGCTCAATAGCTTGCCCAATCTGAATCACCTCATCCATACTTAAATTTTTGCCAACTAAACTATCTCTTTGAGTTTTTAATTCTGGATTTTCTACAAGTAATTTTTGAATTTCTGCATCTGGTTCCCAATATACTTTTATTCCTACTTCTCGATTATTTTCTAACTTAACAAATAGTTCTTTCATTACCTGTTCAAAAGGATTAGTCAACTGTTGAGAAAATTTTTCCCAATCAGAAACTACTAAACCAAATCGCATAGGCAAAACATTTCTATAACCTGACTCCATCGCTGATTCAAGCACTTTTTCATGGGTAAGTAAATTGCGACGACTTGCCAAATAACGTTCCTGTTTTGCCATAGAATAAAGCACCGCAAATTCATCAACAACTTGAATATTTACAGATTCTTTATCCAATCCTTGTAAACTTAAATTTTGCGGACCAGGTGGTAGGAATATACCATAAACATAGAAACCAGATTTCATAATTAATTTAGGGAATAGGGAATAGGGAATAGGGAGTAGGGAGTAGGGAGTAGGAGTTTAGTTTCCAAACACATCTAACTGTCAATATTTAATCATAACAAAGTAAAGCAGAGAAACCGGGTTTATATGAAATGTTCTACTATGACTGAAATTTGTCTTCCATAAACCCGATTTCTTATAACCTATACCTTTTCACTATAAAGATGTCACAAATAGTTTCAAAGTTATAATGTCAAATAATCCGTTAAAACGTCAAAGTTTTCTGTCTATTAAATTACTTTTGACTTTTGACTTTTGACTTTTGACTTGAAAAAATGGGACGATTTTTGCTTAGAAAACTAATTTTAGGACTTCATCATTATGATTATCCGTTTATTAACTCTGCCTATTACTGGTCCATTGGGAGGAATAGTCTGGTTAGGGAAAAAAATTCAAGAACAAGTAGATACAGAAGTAGATGATAAAGAAAATCTTAGTAAGAAACTTTTAGCTCTCCAACTTGCTTTTGATATGGGAGAAGTTTCAGAAGAAGATTTTGAAGAACAAGAAGAGGAGCTTTTATTAGCAATTCAAGCTGCAGAAGAAGAAAGACTTAAAGAGGAAGAATAGTTATTTTCCCTCAGTTTTTAATGTAGTTAATTGACTTCAAAACTGCTGTATTATTTAACAGTAATTTAATTTATGACAAATTTACAAGTAAAAATTCCAACAGATACATGGGTTTCAGCTACTTGGGATGAATATCTCGAAACTATTGAAAATCCCATTTATGCTAAAGCCAAATCATATTATTATCTAGGAAAATTCCGAATAGAAATGTCACCAGTAAGTCACGACCATGCTAGCGACCATTTACTTATTGCCACAGCTAATATTCTTTTCTGTACTTTCAAAAATATCGACTGTAATGGTTTAATCAATTGTAGTTATAGAAAAATTGGAGTTCAAGAAATACAACCAGATATTTCCTACTATATAGGTGATAATGCTAATATTTTTCCCAGGGAAAATTCTATTATAGATTTAGATACATATCCACCGCCAGATTTAGTCATAGAAATAGCCAATACTTCACTGTCTGATGATAAAGGTGAGAAAAGATTGATTTATGAAGATTTAAAAGTTAAAGAATATTGGATAGTTGATGTAAAAAATGTAGATATTATTGCTTTTACTATGGTTGATGGTGGCAGTAAAAGAATTACAGAATCTCAAGTTTTACCAGGATTAATAATAGATGTTTTAAAAGAGGCTTTACAACAGAGTCGAACTGTCAGTCAAAATCAAGTTTTTGCCTCCCTATTTTCTGAATTTCAAGAATCTTAATCGTAGAATATATAGCAGTTCTTGAATCTATGAAATACAGTTTTATATCCCTCCCAGTTCCTCTTATAAAGGGGGGAGCAAAAAAAAGTCCCCCTTTCCAAGGGGGATTTAGGGGGATTATAAATGCACCTCATATTAGGATTTTTTCTTAAAGAACTAATTTAAAGGTATAATCATTTTATTCCTGAAAAATCACGATTAAACATTATGTCATTAGAAAATATTCAACTAACAATTACTCTATCTGACCCACAATTAGACGACAAGGAGAGACTTCAAGAAGATACCCAGAATATTTTGTCGGAAATTCAAGAATTTGATGGCGTTCAAAAAGCAGACTTAATGCCAATAGAAAAAGCCGAACCTGGATCTAAAAGTATCGGCGGTTTTTTAGTCGGAATTCTCACCGCAGAAATTAATGCTAAAAATATTAAAGCTTTAGTTGGATATTTAGGAAATAATCTCTATGGTAAGACTATTAAAATTAAGGCTGAAGGTAATGGTCGAAAGATAGATTTTGAAGTTCGTAATCTGGAAGATTTGAAGAAAGCTTTGGCAGAAGTAGATAGTTTTTTGAATGCTTAAGTAAGGAGATTTTGTCATGGCAAAAATAGCTCTATTAATTGGAGTTAGTGAATACCTCCCAGAATTTCCAGCTTTGCCTAGTGCAGTGAAAGATGTTGAGGCAATGAAGGAAGTTTTAGGTAATTCGGAAATGGGAGGTTTTGATGATATTAAGGTGTTGAAAAACTCCAACCGTCAACAGATAGAAGAGGCAATTTATGAATTGTTTGCTGACCGGGATAAGGATGATGTTTTAGTATTTTATTTTTCTGGTCATGGAGTTAAAAGTCGAGAGGGTAATCTATTTTTCGCTACTCCTCAAACTCGCAAAAGTCAACGGGGAATTGTAACACCGACTGCTGTGGGTGCTAGTGTTCTACAAAGTCAAATGAATGATAGTTTTTCTCAACGTCTGGTTGTGATTCTTGACTGTTGTTATAGTGGCGCATTTACTAAAGGAATGACTGCTAAAGGGGATGAAAATATAGATATTCAAGCAGAATTAGGGGGTAAAGGCAGGGCGATTTTAATGTCTTCTAGTTCTACTCAAAGTTCTTTTGAGTCGGAAGGTTCGGAATTATCTATTTATACAAAATATCTAGTTGAAGGAATTAAAACTGGGGCAGCAGATACCGATAATGATGGCAAAATTTCAGTGGATGAATTGGATAAATATGTGAGTAAAAAAGTACATGAAGAATCTCCGGCAATGACTCCTCAGTTTGCACCTGTGAAGCAGGGTTATCGAATTTATTTAGCACGTTCACCACAGTATGACCCGAACTTAAAATTTCGTCGAGAAGTTAAAGAAATACTGATTAAAAACAATGGCAAAATTAGTGTGCTAGACCATGATTTTTTGGATGAACTCTATAGAGAAATTGGGTTATCTAAGGATGAATCTGAAGCTATTATAACTGAAGAAAAACAGCCTTATGAATTATTTAAAAACAAATTGAAGCGTTACGAAGATGCTTTGATTTTAGCAGTTAAAGAAAGTAATCCTTTAACAGAAAATAATCGCAAAACTCTCCAGAAATTTAAGTTACTTTGGGGATTGAGAGATGAGGATGTTGCACCTATTGAGGAACGAATCATATCTCAGTCTAATCCCACACCTAAACTCAAGGTAGGGTGTTTTGTAATAATAGGTACAGTAGTTTTGCTAAGTATTTCGTTTTCTACTTATTTACAATTTTCAGCACCACCACAAATACCATTACCATCACCAACACCAACACCAACACCAACACAGAAAAACTCAAAGTATTCTACCTTAGAAAACCTACTAAAAGAAAAGGAATGGAAAAAGGCAGATGAAGAAACTTTTCGTTTAATGTTGAAAGTTGCGGGGCGAGAAGAGCAAGGATTTCTAACAAGACAAGAAATGATAGATTTTTCACAAGAAATAAAAGATTTTCCTTGTACAGAACTCCACAAAATTGACCAACTTTGGTTAAAATATAGTAACAATAAATTTGGCTTTTCTGTGCAGAAGAAAATTTATGAGAGTTTAGGTGGAACAAAAGAATATGATGAGGAGGTATGGATAAAGTTCGGAGATGAAGTAGGATGGAGAAAATCAGGAGATTGGTTGAAATACGATCAATTAACATTTAACATCAATACGGCTGATAAGGGATATCTCCCGGCCTTTGGTCATAGATTATTATGGGACGAGGTGGTATGTAAATTTTGTGTCAATCTTTTCTCTCGCACAGATTTCTCTCCCACAGATTGCCCCTAAGCGTTTCAGCCGTCAACAGAAAAAAGTTTTAGGAACTGGTTTTTTCGAGTTTTCTTTATTTCTGCATTTTCGATACCCTTTTTTCAGTTATAAGTTTTTCAGTAACATGGTAGCAGTTATTAGTTTTAAGTTCTCTGGGTAGACGAGACATTAGGACTTACGTAACTCACCATCAGAATTTAATTCTTCCATATATTCTAAATAAGATTCTATGACATCCTTAATATTTTCCAATGCCTCAGCTTCAGTTTCTCCCTGAGACGAACATCCAGGTAAATAAGGACACCAAACAGCATATCCTTCATCAGTTTGTTTCAGTTTAACTGGGTATCGCATCTATTTAAATTCTTCTGCTATTTATTTGGTAAATATTATAACATTTATCTAATTTGATGTTAGAAGACATTATCGAAGTTAATCATCAAGAAAACTATCTACTTCATCTTAAATTTGAAGATGGGAAAGAGGGAATTGTAGATATTAGTCAGCTAATAAAATTTACTGGAATTTTTGCCAAATTACAAGATATAAATTATTTTAAAACCGTCAAACTTAATCCTGAATGGGGAACAATTTATTGGGAAAATGGCGCAGATTTAGACCCAGATGTTTTGTATTCTATTATCACAAACTAACCAATAACATATTGAAGGAAACATTAATTAATGATTCAAGAATATCTACACAAAGCAATGCAAGCCGCTAATTATGAAATACTAGAAGAGGAAGAAGGTTTTTATGGGTCAATTTCTGGCGCTAATGGAGTATGGGCAACTGGTAATACTCTAGAAGAATGTCGTCAGGAATTATTAGAAGTATTAGAAGAGTGGGTACTTATTGGTGTGGCAATGGGTCATCAACTTCCAGAATTTGATGGTGTTAGTTTGAAAGTGGAGTCTGTTGGGTAATGCCTGTTTTTGGTCCCATATCTCGTCGCGACTTAATTGCAGCATTGAGGTCAGCGGGTTTTTCTGGTCCTTATTCTGGAGGAAAACATCAGTTTATGGTTCGTGATAGTTTGCGAGTTCGTATTCCTAACCCTCATCGAGGAGATATTAGTAGGAATTTACTCAGACGAATTTTAATGCAAGCTGGTATTTCTGAGGATGAATGGGAAAATTTATAGTAGGGGTGGGTTCTAATTCAAATGAACCTTGATTTTTAATATAAAAAAACTGATGGAACTTTTTGATAACCTAAACTTAGCAATGTTTAGTGGCAAAGGAGGGGTGGGGAAAACCACAACTTCTTGTGCTTTTGCTTGCCAATGGGCGAAAAAATTCCCTGATGAAAAAATCCTCTTAATTTCCACCGATCCTGCTCACTCTTTAGGAGATGTCCTGCAAATAGAAGTTACAGATACACCAATACCCTTACAAACTTTACCCAATCTTTCCGTCAGAGCTTTAGATGCTAATCTCCTGCTGGAAGAATTTAAACAACGTTACGGCGATATCCTAGAACTACTGGTAGAAAGAGGTAGTTTTGTTGAAGGGGAAGACCTCACCCCAGTCTGGGATTTAGATTGGCCAGGATTAGACGAATTAATGGGTTTACTGGAAATACAACGCCTCTGTAACGAAAAAGTAGTCAATCGAGTAGTAGTAGATATGGCTCCGAGCGGTCATACTCTCAACTTATTCCGACTAATGGATTTTTTGGATACCCTGCTCAACTCCCTAGAACTTTTTCAACAGAAATATCGCTACATTAAAGAAAGTTTCGCGGGCAAGTATACACCAGATGAGGCAGATGAAACATTACAAAATCTTAAGGACGAATTAGCAGCAGGTCGTCATTTATTACAAGAGTCTCCTAATACCGCTTGTTTAGTTATGGCACTACCCGAACCTATGAGTTTTCAGGAGACCAGGAGATTTTTAGATTCTTTGGAAAATCTGAAAATTTCTTACGGTGCGATTTTTGTGAATCAAATTGTTATAGATAAGGATAGTAGTGGCGATCGCTGTCTGGAACAAGGAAAGTTAGTTAGTCAGTTTATGGAACTGGCAGGAGAAAAATCGGTATACCTGATACCCCAACAAAATTCTGAACCTTTAGGTATAACTGCCCTAGAAAATCTGATTGACCAAATTTCTCTAGCAGAAAGTCTACCACTCTCAACTTCTGGGAAAGTAGATATCAAATGGCCGGAAAAAATTCCTCCTGGTTTTACTGACTTTATCCAAGAGGGTAAGCGTTTATTAATTATTGGGGGAAAAGGAGGAGTAGGGAAAACAACTATAGCTGCTGCCATTGGTTGGGAAATGGCACAACGACATCCCGACTCTCAAATTAGAACAGTTTCTATCGATCCTGCTCATTCTTTAGGAGATGCTTTTGGTCTAACCCTAAGCCATGAACCATCTATAATTAATAGTAACCTCAAAGGACAAGAAATAGAATCAAATCAAGTTCTTGACAAATTTCGAGAAGATTATTTGTGGGAATTAGCAGAAATAATGAGTGGGGAAAAACCCGATAATTCAGCATCTTTTGAAATGGCATTTGCTCCCAAGGGATGGCGTCAAATTGTTGAGCAAGCTTTACCTGGTATTGATGAAATATTATCCTTATTAACAGTAATTGAATTGTTGGAGGAAAACCAAGAAGATTTAATTATTTTAGATACAGCTCCGACTGGTCATTTATTACGTTTTTTAGAAATGCCTAGTGCCATGCAAGATTGGTTGAGTTGGATTTTTAAACTATGGATAAAATATCAAGATATTATTGGTAGAACTGAATTTATGGGGCGTTTAAGAACTTTACGGAAACGGGTAGTTAATGCCCAAAAAATTCTGAAAGATTCACAAAAAACAGAATTTATTGGAGTCATGCGTCCCCAGACTGGAGTTATTGCCGAAGCAGAACGTCTTTATCAATCTCTTGTAGAAAAGGAGATAGCACAAAATTATGTAGTTTTAAATTGTTTTACCTCTGATAGTGTTGTTCCTAGGGATAAATTTCCGGGAACAGAAGTTGTTTGTATGCCAATGTTACCTCGTTCAATTGAACCTATGGAACAAATTAAAGGAGCAGCAAATTATTTATTTTAATTTAGCCATCAGCTATCAGCTATCAGCTATCAGCTCAGAAAAATCTGCAAAATATAACTAATACCATTTTAATAAAGTTATGGCATAAGCCTGAATTCTTAAGCCCCCCTTTCCAAGGGGGGTTGGGGGGATAAAACTATTCTATATCTTTAAAAAATTGGTATAAATAACTAACTAACTAACTAATTAACTAACTATGCACCGTTCAGCCAAACGTGGAAAAATTCCACCAAAACTTAGCAGTATGCCTCGCCAACGTTCGGAAGCAACTACATATTTAACAGTATATAAAAATGTTGTAGAAAAAGAACGTTTACAAAAAGAACTACAAAATTTAGAAAGGCGATGTAATCAAATCAAAGAACGTCTTGCTGTTCTAGATGAAGAAACAAATAAAGAGCTAAAAAATCAATCTCAGCAACCAATTAAATCTCAGAAACCTAGCATGAATAAATTAACAAGTAAGAAACTAGAAAAATCTCAAACTAGGACACCAAAACCACCCACATCAAAATTCAAAACAATTACTTTAGGATATTAAAATAATTAATAATTAATAATTAATAATTAATAATTACTTCTTCATTTTTATCCTTTAAGATTTTTTTGGATTGAGCGTCAGTTAGAAGACGTAGGTTGGGTTGAAGAATGAAACCCAACACCACTAACTTTTTGTTGGGTTTCGCTAACGCACTGCTACGCAGAAGCAAGCTACAACCCAACCTACATCTATTACCACTTAGAAATAGTCTCTAATTATTACCTATCCTGACAAAATCTTACTTTTGAATTTTGACTTTTGACTTTTGACTTAATTATGACTACTGTACTTAATGTCTCACCCCAACAATTTGTCAGCACCCCTGGTGTCGAACGTGTAGCTCAACGCGCTTTGCGTTATTTAAAATCTGGCTACTCAGTTCATTTGCGCGGTCCCGCTGGAGTTGGGAAAACTACTCTCGCATTACACCTTGCTCATCTACGTCGCCAACCCATTGTTTTAATGTTTGGCGATGATGAATTTAAAACCTCAGACTTAATAGGTAATCAATCTGGATATACTAGGAAAAAAGTTGTGGATAATTATATTCATACCGTATTAAAAGTTGAGGATGAACTGAAACATCATTGGATTGACTCTAGATTAACCTTAGCTTGTAAAGAAGGTTTTACTCTAGTTTATGATGAATTTAATCGCTCTCGTCCAGAAGTAAACAATATTTTACTCTCCGTTTTAGAAGAGAAAATGTTAGTTTTGCCACCTAACCAAGACCGTTCAGAATATATTCAGGTTAATCCTAGGTTTAGAGTAATTTTAACTTCCAATTCTGAAGAGTATCACGGAGTTCATTCTACTCAAGATGCTTTATTAGACCGAGTAGTTACAATTAATATGGGAGAACCCGATGCTCTAACCGAACAGGAAATAGTTATAAAGCAAACAGGTATTAACCCCAAAAAAGCTGAAACTATAGTTAAGCTAGTGCGTACTTTTCGCACAAAAATAGGAGAAGAAAAATTAGGTGGTTTGCGTTCTTGTCTAATTATTGCTAAGGTTTGTCACGACCATAATATTCCTGTCAATGGGCAAGACCCTCATTTTCAAGATATATGTACTGATATATTAATATCGCGAGCTACTTTGCCTAAAGGAGAAGCTATGCAGCGACTAGAGGAAGTTCTCAAAGAATTTTTCCCCACTGATAAAGTTTCAACTTTTGATGTTTAGTTTGGAGAAAGTATTTTATGACTACCAATACTAACAATAGATTAACCACAGCAACCAATGGTTCTAGTTTAGCAGATATCCTAGAAAGGGTTCTGGATAAAGGAATTGTGATTGCCGGAGATATTTCTGTTTCTGTGGGTTCGACAGAACTTCTGAGTATTAAAATTCGTCTGTTAATTTCTTCTGTGGATAAAGCGAGAGAAATTGGAATTAATTGGTGGGAAAGCGACCCCTATCTCAGCAGTCAAAGCAATTCCCTAATGCAAGCAAATCAAAAATTGCTTGACCGAGTTGCTTCCCTAGAGTCAGAGATAGCAGAACTGAGAGGCGAGCAATATTTGTATCATACCAATGGTCACTCGTCAAATAATGGTCACAATAACGGTCATAATAACGGCAACAATAACGGTCACAATAACGGTAAAACATGGCAATAGATACAGCAATAAAAATCAAAACCAGCAAACATATTCTCAGCAGTAAAGCTGTTCGTGGTTGTTTGTCTTGTCGCGGTCTTCATGGTCGGAATAATCGAGCAGTGGAAAGAACTAGAATGCGTATTGCTAGAACTGAAGTTTTGGCTCAAAGAGAACTGCAACAATGGCAGTTTGTTCGATGGCAAGCTTTACAACGTTGGTAGTAAATAATTAATAATTAATAATTAATAATGAATAATTTAAAGAAGAGGACTAGGTAAAAGGATTTTTTTTCTTTGTTTTCCATGAATGGAGAGGCTTTATACCTTAATTTATCGGTAATTTATAATTTATAATTCTGAGTTCTGAAGTAAGGATTCTGAAGTAATTCCTGACACTCATTTTCTTGGTTAGCAAGAGCAAAAAAATGACTCCCCCACTTCTGTAGGGACGTTGCATAACAAAAATGCGTTTCATGTCGCGCAGCGTTTCATGTCCGCTCTTAGCGGAAAACCTCCCTACCCCACACTCCCCACACTTTTTTTCTTATGTCCCCAGAAGCATCTCCAGAAGAACCCTCAATAATTCCTATTGGCAAATCTCAAAGTAATTCTGAAGCAGGGTTAGCTCCATTGTTGCTAACAGTTATTGAATTGATACGGCAATTAATGGAAGCTCAAGTGATTCGGCGAATGGATGCTGAAATGCTGAGTGATGAAGAATTAGACCGTGCTGCTGAGAGTCTACGACAGTTGGAGGAACAGGTGATTAAACTGTGCGAAGTATTTGATATTGACCCCGAAGATTTGAATTTGGATTTGGGTGAAATTGGTACTTTGTTGCCAAAGTCGGGAGAGTATTATCCAGGAGAAAAATCTGAAAGTCCTTCTATTTTAGAGTTATTAGACCGAATCATTAATACTGGAGTAGTTTTGGATGGCAGTCTAGATTTGGGGTTAGCGGAGTTAAGTTTGATTCATGCTCGTTTACACTTGGTTTTGACTTCTAAACCAATTTCTCAAAAATAGGGAGTAGGGAGTAGGGAGTAGGGAATAGGGAGAAAGAATTGATGATTTATGTGGGATAATTGATTGTACTTTTGATAATAGAACAGGTCTAATATCAAGTCCGGTAGCATTGGTATAATTAGATAGTTGATTAGGAGTCAGAAGTCAGGATTCAGGAGTCAGAATGAATGATATAAAATCCGGATAATTAGTATATCCAAGTCATTGCGACTGGAACGGAGTGGAAGGAAGCAATCTCAGGGGTGCGCGGAGATTGCTTCCTATCGTCGCAATGACGACTATTCAAGCTGATTATATATGACTTATAATGATTTTAAAACTTTAAGTAAATTCAAAAAAGAATTTGATTTACATATCCAGGAGCAAGTTGATTTATTTGCTCAAATAGAATCTCTCAAACCAAGCGATTTTCTAACTCAAACTTTGACAGAAACTGTACAACTTGCTTTGGCAATTAATACAGAAAAAGCTCGTTCGGAAATGATTATTACTCCTTTGTTATTAGAAATCAGAAGACAGGCAAATTATGCAGTTAGTTTATTCTCAGGAATTGAATTTAATATTGACTTTGACCGAAGTTTAAATGGGTATTGTGACTTTTTAATTAGTCGTTCTCCAGAACAGTTAATAATTAATGCTCCTGTCGCAATTATTGTTGAGGCCAAAAATGAAAATATCAAGGGTGGTTTAGCTCAATGTGCAGCCACAATGTTAGCAGCACAATTATTTAATCAACAGGAAAATCAAGAAATTAAAATAATTTATGGTGCGGTGACAACTGGAGATATTTGGAAGTTTTTAAAGTTAGAAGGAAAGGAATTAATGGTTGATTTAAGTAACTTTTATATTAAAGATGTCGATAAAATTTTAGGTGTATTATGGCAAGCTGTTAAATAGGAAAACAAGAGGTCATTGTTTAAGCAAAAATATCACAGCTATAAATCCGGTTTATTAGTCACTTTGCATAAGTTCTGCTAGTAATATACTACAATAATTTTGACAATAGAAACCGATTTTGTATTAAATCCCCCACCATACCAACATCTATAGCGATATGAAATCATTAGACATATCCAGAAAAGAGGCAGTAGGGAAAAAGAATGGATGATTTGTGTCCGATAATTGATTTAGTACCTTAATATTTACTTCATAAATCAGCTACAAGTTTATAAATCAGGATAATAATAATCCCACCAATTACCATATATGTTGAATATTCTATCTGACCCGTCGTTATTGCGTAGAGATAAACATTTTTCTTTACCAGGAGGCACATAAGCAATACCAAATTCATCAAACATAAAGCTACCAGTTTTAAAGAAAGTACATCCTTCGCGTTGGTGAATGGACTCAACATAAAACCATCCAATTCTGGTATATTCTTGACATAAATTAGGATTATTTACACAATTCATTAAGGCAGATTCAGATAAATTTAATATAATTGTATCTGTATAAACTGCTAATAAAATGTAGGAAAAAATTAATAATGGTACTCCTATGGCTTTAATTAAAGTTTTTACCGGAGAATATTTCAGCTTATCTTTTTTGACAAAATATATGAATATTCTCACAAGTTCTATGACCCAATAAATGCCGATAATTAAACAAAAAATCAGAGCAATTATCAAAGCAATTAAATATACTGACAATTCAAGGAAAGATCTAAAAATTAATATAAATTGCCAAAATGGAGCTAGAAATACAATTAAACAAAGAAAAAGTACAATTATTTCCCAATAACTTTTGATTATTTTAGACTTCAAAGTGTATCTACCTCTCTATTCAAAAAAAATCTTTTTTCAGCAAATCCTAAATATCTATATCTATAACAATATCACCTTGATTTTCTAGTAGAAAAGGCTTCTACCTTTTTTTGGTCTAGATTATTCATTATTGTTTCCTTATATATGCCTTCATATTGCAGTAATATACTATAATAATCGGGACTTACACGGGAGGAACCAAGTTGATAGGGTAAATCATTTTGAGGATTACTATATCAATTATAATAATGATATCTCCACCAATTACCATATATTTCTACTATTATATTTGACGGGTTATCGCGTCCAGATAAACAATTTTCTTCACCAAGAGGCACATAAGCAACACCAAATTCATCAAGTTCATCAAAACCCCAGGTAAAAGTTGTAAAGAAAGTACATCCTTCGTACTGCCTAATAAACTCAACATAAAACCATCCTATTTTGGTCTCTTCTTGGCATAAATTAGGAGTATTTACACAATTCATTAAAGCAGATTCAGATAATTTTAATCTAATTGTATCTGTAAAAACTGCTAATAAAATAAATAAAACAATTAATAATGGTACTCCTATGGCTTTAATTAAAGTTTTTAACGGAGAATATTTCAGTTTATTTTTTTTGAGAAAATATATGAATATTCTCACAAGTTCTATGAACCAATAAATACCGATAATTAAACAAAAAAACGGAGTAATCATTAGAGAAATGAAAAATAATGCAAATTCAAGGGCAGACCTATCAATTAATAGAATTTGCCAAACTAGAGCTAGAGGTACAATTAAATAAAGAAAAAGTACAATTATTTCCCAATAACTTTTGATTAGTCTAAATTTCAAAGGAAAACCTCCTAGAATAGTTTAATAATTATGTCTTCTGATAAATAAGAACAATTGATAATCCCCCTAAATCCCCCTTTGAAAGCTATGCTTTATAAACATCTTTCTTAACATAAAAATTGACAAAAAATAGAAGTTATGTGTAAGTCTGACGTCGGCTTTTTGTAAAGAAAAGTGTCTAATTCAATACACTATGAGTGAGTAATGTAGACAAGATTATTACTCCCCACTCTTCCCCCTCCTCCCACCCTCCCCACCCTCCTACAAGAGTTTTAGGAGTTCCTTATAAGGGATAGCTTTGAAAGGGGAACTTTGAGGAACTCCCTCCTTTCAAAGCAAGGGGGGATATAAAACTGTACCTCACAGTTTTTCGGAATTGCTATATTACACAAGAGTTTTGAGACCTATATATAGCCTCTACTGCGTAAATCTTAACCCAACAAACCCTTATAACTGTAAATATTAAAGCATGAAGAACTTGGTATACTTAGTTTTGTTTTTAGCAGTTATTTTCAAGTAAATTTTTAATTGCTAAAAGCTAGGTAAATATAAGACTCTTGGTAAAGTTTACAAATCAGCTCTTAGTATTGTTGTGGAACAGGCAAGATGCCTGTTTCTATATTTACATTTACTCTTTTTTATTAAACTAATTCCCTGGATGAGTCATATTTTTAGGAATCACAATTTCATCAAATTCCTCTGCCGAAACATAACCTAACTCCAAACAAGCTGCCTTCAAAGTTAAATCTTTTTCATGGGCAAAATGCGCAACTTCGGCAGCCTTATCATACCCAATTTTCGGACTTAAAGCTGTCACTAACATCAAAGATTGTTCCAAATAAAACTCAATTTTTTTCCTATTTACCTTCAAATCAACTAACAGAAAATCAGTAAAATTATTACAACTATCAGCAATCAAATTAATCGACTGAATCAAATTAAAAATCATCATCGGTTTATAAGTATTTAACTCAAAACTTCCCTGGGCACCAGCAAAAGCGATCGCTGCATCATACCCCATTACTTGAGTCGCCACCATCGTCATTGCCTCACACTGAGTAGGATTAACTTTTCCTGGCATAATTGAAGATCCCGGTTCATTTGCAGGCAAAATTAACTCCCCAAACCCACACCGGGGTCCGCTTCCCAACCATCGAATATCATTAGCAATTTTCAGCAACGAACCAGCTAAAGTCTTCAAAGCACCACTCGCCATCACTATTGCATCGTGAGCTGCTAAAGCAGCAAACTTATTAGGTGCAGACACAAAAGGCAACCCCGTTATTTCACTAATATGTTTGGCAGCAAGTTCGGCAAAACCACTCACCGTATTTAACCCCGTTCCCACCGCAGTTCCACCCAAAGCTAATTCATATAAATCTGGCAATGTATGAGTGATACGTTGCAAATTTGCATCTAGTTGTGCCACATATCCGGAAAATTCCTGCCCTAATGTCAGAGGTACTGCATCTTGTAGGTGAGTGCGCCCTATTTTGACAATTTCAAAAAATTCTTCTGATTTTTCTTGGAGTGCATCCCGCATTTTCTTAACTTTCGGCAGCAACTTTTCATGTAATGCTATTGCTGAGGCGATGTGCATCGCAGTGGGGAATGTATCGTTAGATGACTGCGACATATTAACATGGTCGTTCGGATGTATTGGGTTTTTGCTTCCCATTTCTCCACCAGCAATTTCGATCGCCCGGTTAGCTATAACTTCGTTAACATTCATATTGCATTGGGTGCCACTTCCTGTCATCCAGACTCGCAAAGGGAAATTACCATCTAGTTTTCCGACAATAATTTCTTCTGCTGCTTGAACGATTAATTTTGTTTTTTCTTCTGGGAGTTTACCCAGTTCGTGGTTAGTTTGGGCGACTGCTTTTTTCAGGATAGCAAATGCTTTGATGACTTCTGGTGGAATATAGTCTTGCCCAATAGAGAAGTAGATAAGCGATCGCTGAGTTTGAGCGCCCCAATAACGGTTAGCTGGCACTTCAATATTTCCCATACTATCGCTTTCAACTCGTATTTTGGGCGGTGTTGATTCTATCATTGGTAATTTTTTTGATACAGTTATTGTTCTATTTACCTACATCATCACCTTTTATCCCACCTACTTAGTTAAATTTTTATTATTAGACCTCTCCGAAAAATATATAGACTTTTTGTAAAAGTAGGGAACAGGGAACAGGGAACAGGGAACAGGGAACAGGCAAGATATTTTAAGTAAAAATGTACAGAAAATGATTTTGTCAGGAAATTTTACAACTCTAGCTTATGGTAAATAAAGGACAAGTTTATTTTCTGGAGATGTCTATTTTATATTAAACTGAAAATTATCTGACTCAATATTCAATTAGCGTGCCAAAACCAATGACTGGGATGTCAATAAATTAGTTTTACTTTTATATTCCTGTTTTTTTGACTTTAGGTATTTTTCTACTATGTCTAAAATTTTCTTTGCATTTGCTGGTTTTCTTAAAAAATCTGTCGCACCTGCTACTTGCGCCCTCACCCGATTTATCCAACTATCTTGTGCAGTATAAATAATAATAGGAGTTTCTTTATAAGCAGGAGCTGTCCGCAAAAAATTACATAGTGCATAACCATTAACATTAGGTATATCTAAATCCATAAATATTAATTCAGGTGGATTTTTAGCCATTAAACCTATTCCCTCCATTGGGTCAGTAATTTTCTCAATTTTATATCCTTTAGGCATCAGAATTTGCTCTAAAAAATTACCTGTTGTTGCTGTTGAATCTATACAAGCTATTGGAACTCTGGGGCGATTGTTGGAACAGTAAACTAGGCGTAATTGTTCTAAAGGAGAAGGTAAATCTGGTACTGCTCGAACTTCTATTAAACCTTGTTTAAAAAAATGATATAAAGTACGAGTTGTTAAGGCTAAACATTGCTTCTTTTGCACTGCAATATCCCACAAAGTATTTTGACCATTAAATTGATTAGTAATCGCCTCTAAAGATGCTTCAGAGAACCGACTTTGTGAGTTTACAGATTTTTTCACTATTGGAGCTTGTTCTGGGAAAATATCAGTAATGCCCATTTTATCCCAGCGTTCCCAGAGTTTTTGTGCCCCTTCTAGAATTTGTTTTAATTCTGGTGGAGATAATGCTAAGTTGGCAACAATTTCCGAAGTTAATTTTTGATAGGAATGCCAGTTTAAATTTAACACTGGTTGGCTTGCCAAAGAAAATAAGATTTCATAGCTGCTATTACGGATAATTGCTTTTCCTTCTTCTAAAGTTATTTGTTCTTGAGTAATACCTTGTTTGAGAAGTTGATATTCCCATAATTCTTCATTAGATAGTAAACCAGCATTAAATTTTAAATTTTGACAATGTTGACTAATTGTTCGATACCAACGTCTAGTTTGATGTAATCCTCCTGTAGCATATAACATTAGTCCTCGACAAAAGTAAATCTGCCATTGTTGTTCGCCATTATCTATAATGAGTTTGCCTGTTGCTTGTTTCTGGCCAAGTACAGCCAAGGCATTCCATATTTTATTGCACCCCGTATTAGTTACTAGCATATATTACTCATTAACTATATTATTTTATAGTATATAGTTTTTTAAATCATTTGGTGAAACTATATTTTACTTTTTTCTTCTATTAAAAGCTCTCTTGTAATACCATTTTACGGAAGTCAAAAGTCAAAAGTCATGCATTTATATTTTATAGACTAGAAACTTTGACACCACAATAATTTCAAGAAATAGTTTCACATCTAAAGTTTAAAAATATTTGTGATATCCTTAAAGTGAATTGATATAACTTACAACTTTTTGCTATTGCCTTCTGGAGCCGTTAACTCAAGCATTTAATATTATCTTCACCTTTGAAATTTAACTTCTCTCGTCATCATCTTAACTATTTCTATATTTTATTTACTTTTTCTGAGTATAGATTTAATTTTTTAGTCATTATTAATTTAATACAGTAGGATATTAATCTAAGTATATATAATCATCAACTAATTCAAAAAATTACCGAAAAATGAAAAATTAAGGTTTAAAGCCTCTCATTTCAAGGAGAAAAAAAATTTCCTTTGAACCAATCCTCTGATTTTCAAGAAAAGGTAATTATTAATTGTTAATTATTAATTGTTAATTATTTAAATTAGCTTTCTACAGCCAAACAAGTAAAATTATATCTTCGTTCTAAACTGATAATTTGGGAATTTTTAAAATCTTTAAAATTTACATATTTTTCTACGGCTTCCACAACTTTTTCTGGGTTAGAAGATTTACATAGATAATCATTAGCACCTATTAACTTAGCTCTAGTCCTATCAATAATACCATCTTGAGTCGATAAAAATACAATTGGTGTATCTTTAAACATAGTAGTTTTACGTAAAAAATCACATATTGTATAACCACTAACTTTAGGCATCACTAAATCCAAAAAAATCAAATCAGGTTGAGAATCTTCTAGGACTGCTAACCCTTTAATTGGATCTTGAATATGCACAACTTTATATCCCAATGGCTGGAGAATTTTCTCCAAAAAATCACCCACAAGATGACTATCATCAATACAAACAATTGTAGCTTGAGGCCGACGATTTTCTACAGATACTAAGCGTAATTTTTCTGGGGGTGACAGCCAATCTTCTACTTGTTTAAAATAAATTAAACTCCGTTGTTCAAAATCATATAAATTCCGAGCTACTTCTACTAATGACATTTGCATTAAAAATGCAATATCCCAAATTGTTCTGTCGCCATTTAATAACTTCTTTACTGTCAAAAAAACGTCTAAATTTTCTTGAATTAGGAAGTTATTTGTATCTCTGAAAACTGGGGTACTATCAGGATTAATATGCCATAAACCTTGCTCTTGTAAAGATTTCCAAACTCTTTTAGCTGAAGTCAGAACTTCTTTAATTTCTAGTCTGGATAACAGTAAACTCAGAGCTGTTTGAGAACAAGGATGTTTCTGCGGATGCCATCTTCTTGTTAAACCAGGTTGACTAATAATAGCAAAAAAAACTTCCTGTGCAATAGTACGCAAAATTGCCTTAGCTTGAGCTAAAGTTATCTGATTTTCCCTAATAGCTGTTTGTAATAATTTATATTCCCACAGTTGATTATTACTTAACTGATTGACTTCAAATTTAAAGTTAGGACAATGTTGACTGATAGCTCGATGCCAACGTCTGGTAGAATGTTTCCCCCCACTTGCATATAGGAGATGACCAAATAGGAAGTAAAGTTGCCATTCTTGATTGCCATGAGCGACGACTAACTTACCAGTAACTTGCTTTTGGCTAACTATACTAAGTGTATTTGCCAGCTTAATATAGCCTATGGTTGATGCTGACATAATTATTTAACCTTTAACATAATAGTGACATTTAATTTTGATGTACTAATAAACAGATCGGTCTAATATATATACAACTTTTATTATTTAATATTTATTTGATTTTGTCATGGTTTGTTATACTGATTTTTCAGTATCATCGCATTTATATATCAGAATTTTCTCGGAAACTTTCTTAACTTTCTTACTTATTATTGTTACTTAAAAGACAATATTTATCACTGCTCATACTCTTGGCCTATTTTTCATCCGCCATTTTGCTTATTTTTGAGTTTTTTTGTGAAGCAGGTTCATAATTTAGATTGTGGGTATTTGATATTTTCTACATTAATTTAATTTGAGCTTAACTAAACTCAGTTGATTCATGGTAACATGACTGCCATAGGTATGATATTTTTGGGTGTTGTAAATTACAGAATGATATCATGTCCGGTAGCATCGGTATTGTATAGCAAAGGTAGGGAACAGGGAAC
>NZ_JBNHEP010000101.1:0-8239 GCF_050015995.1 Dapis brunnea BLCC-M229
CTGTCTCCTGACTCCTTGCTAAATTTATGAAGATACCTTCAGGGGTTCTATAGCAGTTGCCATTACTGGCGCGGAAATTCTCAAATATAGTCACAGCAATAATTTAACTTCTGAATTCAGCTATATAACTGACTCCTGGAAATAGTCTAACTATATCAAACATTTATCAAACTGATATTATGCCAAAATATTCTACTACCTTGACAAAAATTAAAACTAGAAAATGTTTCCAGATAAGTAGTTTGGGAGCTATTTTATTTAGTCTGGCACTAAACCCCTTCCTATGGTTTCCTGCAAAAGTACAAGCACAAACAGATATTTATTGTCGGTTGTCACCAGAAGCGATCGCCGAAAAAGAAAATCTTCGCCAAGCAGTTTTAGGAGGAGATAAAGATGCAGAAAAAAAATATCAAGATATTCATATTCAACATAATATAGTTGTTGGCAATTGTCGCCTGAGAAATTGGCCGAGAACTCAAGGTATTTGGTTGCGACTATATCCTTGTGATGTTAGACCTGGAGAAATTGACAGGATACTAGATAAAGTTGTTAATTATGGCTATAACCAAGTATACATAGAAGCATTCTATGACGGACAAGTGCTTCTACCCGCAGCAAATAACCCTACAGTTTGGCCGTCTGTACTCCGCGTACCTGGTTATGAAAATGTCGATCTATTAGCTGATAGTCTCAGAAAAGCGAAGGAAAGAGGTTTGCGTGCTTATGCTTGGGTATTTACCATGAACTTTGGGTACACTTATTCCCAACTGCCCAACCGTCAACAAGCTTTGGCGCGTAATGGTAGAGGTCAAACAACTCTTGAAGTGATTCCAGATAATGTTAGTTTACATAACCAGTTAGGTGCGAGTCATGCTTTCCATACTTTCGTAGATCCTTACAGTCCGGAAGCACGTCAAGATTATAGCGTTATGGTGAATGAGGTGTTAAAACGCCAACCTCAAGGAGTTTTATTCGACTATGTTCGTTATTTGCGAGGAGTGGGGGGTGACTCTGTAGCGGATGAGGTAAAAGATTTATGGATATATGGAGAAGCTTCTCGAAATATTCTATTGCAACGCGCTAAAAATGAAGCGGGAAAGAAATTAATTAGAAAATTTTTAGACAAGGGGTATGTTACTTCTGGAGATATTTATGCTGTTTCTTCTAGGGAGTCTCCGAAATGGCAAAGTTTCTTTTCACCTTCTGGTAATGGCGACAAACTATCGAAAGGAGGTTCAGGAAGGCAGGTTTGGGAATTGAGTGTTGCTCATGCCGCTCAAGGAATATTAGATTTTCTCGAGGTGGCAACTCAACCAGTAAGGCAAAAAGGTCTGTCTACTGGTGCTGTATTTTTCCCCGGTGGGAATATGAGAATACGGGATAGTGGTTTTGACTCTCGTCTCCAACCTTGGGATCAATTTCCGACTTCGATGGAATGGCATCCAATGTCTTATGGAGCGTGTGGCGATCGCGACCCTAGTTGTATTGTTTCTAAAGTGGAGAGAGTTGTGAGTATGGCATCTGATGGGGTGAAGGTTATTCCGGCGATCGCTGGTACTTGGGGGGAACCTTTTAAAAATCGTCCTTCTTTGGAAATGCAAATGCAAGCTATTAGGAGAGCGACTCCTCAGATTAATGCTATTAGTCATTTTTCCTATGGTTGGCAACATATTGAAGAAACTCGCCTGCGGAAGTCATGTAGGTTATAAATTGGCTATTAAATACTCAAAAACTTTCTCAATTTTAACTAAATTCGGTTATGTAAAAATAGAATTATATTATGTCCGGTTGAATATATAATTAAAGCTCGTAGTTGGGCTTTAGCCCTAATATCAAGTTTCATTAATTAGCCAGAATAAATCAGCTACCTTTAGTCATCTAAAACCTTTAGTCATCTAAAGATGATTCAATTATGTATTCCATCTTTTGATATTGTGGTTAATCAATGCAACTTGATATAAGTAGATATATTTTTTTGGCTAGAGCAATTCTACAAACAAAATTATTTTGACAAATTACTATTTTAATTGATCAGAATCTATATCTATAGCAATCCTAAATAGGTTGTAGCAAAATTCCATACTGTAAAAGCTTTGGGAAATCGAAGAGTAGAGATATTTTTTGAGCTAGAGCAAAACTACAAACAAAATTTGATTTATCATAATCTATATCTATAGCTCCTGATTAATATTTATGACTGCCGAATCTCAAATTCAAAGGATGACTCCAGAAGAATATTTAGCATGGGAAGAAAAGCAACCCATGAAATATGAATATCTCAATGGCAAAGTTTACGGGATGACTAGAGAAACTCTTCCTCATAATGACATTGCCCTCAACTTAGCTTCTGCTCTGAAAAGTCATCTGCAAGGAAAAAGCTGTAAAGTTCAAATTGCAGATACTAAAGTCGGCGTTTCCAGCAACGGTCTTTTTTTCTACCCCGATATAGTGGTGAGTTGCGATCCACGAGATCGAGAATCTAGAAATATTATCTATTATCCCTGTTTAATTGTAGAAGTTTTATCATCCACTACGGAAGCTTTCGACCCCGCTCAAAAATTCCAACATTATCGTCAGATAGAAAGTCTCAAAGAATATGTTCTTATTGACTCGGAAAAGATATGTATTGAATATTATCAAATTAATGAAAAAAATAAATGGGAACTTACTACTTATTCTGTGGAGGAAATAGCTGATAGTCAACAGGAATTTTCGGTTAAATTAGAAAGCATTAATTTTGAATTTACTACTTCTTTATTGTACGAAAATGTAGTTTTCCCGGAAAAAATAAATCTTGAAAAGGAAAGAATAGAAAATCCGAAACAACAAGATTTTTCTTCTGCTGAAGACATTCAAGCTTCTGAAAAAGAAACTCCTGAAAAACAAACCAGATTAATCAGACGCATTGCAGATTGGTGGGTAACAACTCCTATTGAGAAATTTTTTGAAGATATAGACTATCTGTTAAAAAATGTGGCAATTTTAGATGTTGTTAGTTTGCTTGCCAATATTACTCTTATCCTTATTTTACTGAGCTGGTTAACGGAGTTTAAAGAACGAAAAGAACAAAGACATTTTTCTACCTGGAGTGTTATTAATGAAGGTCAAGGCGATAAATCTGGAGTTGTGACAACTGCATTAGAGCGATTAAATAAAGAAGGATTTTCTTTATCTGGTCTACAACTTAATAAAACGAATCTCCATGACGCTAACCTCAATGGAGCTAGACTCTTTCAAGCTAACTTCAGTGAAGCTATACTCAGTAGGGTTAAACTGACTAAAGCTAACCTGGTTTTAGTTAACCTCAGTCAAGTTTTCTTCATTGGAGCTGACCTCAATGAAGCTTATCTCAATGGAGCTAACCTTAGTAAAGCTAACATGATTGGAATTAATTTCACTGAAGCTGACCTTGGTGGAACTAACCTCAGTGAAGCGGACTTTGATTCAGCTAACCTTGATGGAGCAAACCTCCGTGGAACTTACCTTTTTAATGCCAAAAATCTGAGTAATGCACAAATAAAATTAGGCTGTAATTGGAAAGAAGCAACTTATGTAAAGAGTACAATACAAGCAAACAATATAGACACACTATTTGAAGAAAATTTAATGCCAAAAATCTGAGTAATGCACAAATAAAATTAGGCTGTAATTGGAAAGAAGCAACTTATGTAAAGAGTACAATACAAGCAAACAATATAGACACACTATTTGAAGAAAATATAGACACAATATCTGAAAAAAGAATAGACACTACAAGATTTGAATTCAAATGGATTCCTGAAGATAAGCAAGCTAACCAAAATAGAATAAAGAAGATTGAACAAGATAAAGATTCCGATCCTGAAATTCCTCCTGATTGTTCTAAATGGGAGTAAAGACTAACAAAAGTTTCTTGAAAACTAATGATTAATTCTTATGACTAAACAAACTCAAAGTATGACTCCAGAAGAATATCTAGCATGGGAACAACAGCAACCCATAAAATATGAATACATCAATGGGAAAGTTTACGGGATGACTAGAGAAACTTTTCCTCATAATAATATTGTCATCAACTTAGTTTCTGCTCTCAAAAGTCACCTGCAAGGAAAAAACTGTAAAGTCGAAATGACTGATACTAAAGTCGGCATTTCCACCAATAGTCATTTTTTCTATCCCGATCTAGTTGTCAGTTGCGACTCACGAGATCGAGAATCTAGAAATATTATCTATTATCCC
This sequence comes from Dapis brunnea BLCC-M229, assembly GCF_050015995.1. Lineage (NCBI taxonomy): Bacteria > Bacillati > Cyanobacteriota > Cyanophyceae > Oscillatoriales > Microcoleaceae > Dapis > Dapis brunnea. The sequence goes on from NZ_JBNHEP010000101.1 coordinate 4,219, forward strand.
TGTTTAATTCTAGAAGTTTTATCACCAAGTACGAAAACATTAGACCGGGGTAAAAAACTCCAACGTTATCGTCAGATAAAAAGTCTCAAAGAATATGTTCTTATTGACTCAGAAAATATATGTATTGAATGCTATCAACTTAATCAAAAAAATCAATGGAAACTTACTACTTATCCTCTTGAGGAAATAACTGATAGTCAACAGGAATTTTCGGTTCAATTAGAAAGCATTAATTTTGAATTAACTACTTCTTTATTGTACGAAAATGTAGTTTTCTCAGAAAAAATAAACATTGAAAAAGACAGAATAAAAAATCCGAAACAACAAGATTTTTCTTCTCCTCAAGACATTCCATCTCCTAAGAGAAAAACTCCTAAAAAACAAACCAGATTAATCAGACGTTTTTCAGATTGGTGGGAAACAACTCCTATTAAGAAGTTTATAGAAGATATAGACTATTTGGCAGTTTTAAATGTTGTTAGTTTGCTTGCCAATATTGCTATTATCTCTAGTTTAGTGACCTGGTTCACCGGGCCTGAAGAACGACAAGAAGAAAAACATTTTGCTACCTGGAGTATTATTAGTGATGGTCAAGGTGATAAATCTGGGGTTGTGAAAACTGCAGTAGAACGATTACACAAAGATGGGTTTTCTTTACTTGGTGTACAACTTGATGGAACTAACCTTGGTCTAGCTAACCTCAGTAAAGCTGACCTCAGTTTAGCTAACCTCAGTAAAGCTGACCTCAGTTTTGCTAACCTCCGTGAAGCTAACCTTCGTCTAGCTAACCTCCGTGAAGCTAACCTTCGTCTAGCTAACCTCCGTGGAGCTGACCTCAGTTTAGCTAACCTCAGTGAAGCTGACCTCAGTTTTGCTAACCTCAGTGGAGCTGACCTCAGTTTAGCTAACCTCAGTGAAACTGACCTCCTTTTAGCTAACCTCAGTGAAACTGATCTCACTTTAGCTAACCTCAGTAAAGCTAACCTTGGTCTAGCTAACCTCAGTGAAGCTAACCTCAGTTTAGCTGACCTTAGTGAAACTTACCTTGGTGGAACTTACCTTTTTAATGCAAAAAATCTCAGTAATGCACAAATAAAGTTAGCCTGCAATTGGAAAGCAGCAATTTATGTAAACGCTACATTAGTTGAAGATGAATATGAATATAGCATCTCATGGATTCCTGAAGATCAGCAAGCTAACCAAGAGAGAATAAAGGAAATTGAACAAGATAAAGATTCCGATCCGGAAATTCCTCCTGATTGTTCTAAATGGGAGAACTACTAACAAAACTTTCTTGAAAGTTAAAAAGCAGTAGGGAATATATTCTTATTGACTCAGAAAAGATATGTACTGAATGCTATCAAATTAATGAAAATAATCAATGGGAACTTACTACTTATTCTCTTGAGTAAATAACTGATAGTCAACAGGAATTTTCGGTTAAATTGGAAAGTATTAATTTTGAATTTACTACTTCTTTATTGTATGAAGATGTGGTTTTCCCGGAACAATAAATCAAGACCTCTCCCCCGACCCCTCTCCTGCAAGGAGAGGGGTGAAATGCTCCCCCTTCCCTTGCAGGGAAGGGGGTTGGGGGGTTAGGTTTTTAGTCTAGTGGCAAAGATAAAGATAATGAGAAAGAATAGAAAACAAAAATCAAGGAACAAAAAATTAGAGGAAAGAATAGAAAAGCTCAGACAACAAGGTTTTTATTTTCCTCCAAACATTCAATCTCCTAACAAAAAAACTCCTGAAAAACACACCAGATTAATCAGACGTATTGCAGATTGGTGGGAAACAACTCCTGTTGAGAAATTTTTAGAAGATGTAGACTATCTGTTAAAAAATTTGGCAATTTTAAATGTTGTTAGTTTGCTTGCCAATATTACTCTTATCCTTAGATTAGTGGGCTGGTTCACAGGGCGTGAAAAACGAAAAGAAGAACAACTTTTTTCTACCTGGACTATTATTAATGATGGTAAAGGCGATAAATCTGGGGTTGTGAAAACTGCAGTAGAACGATTACATAAAGATGGATTTGATTTATCTGGTTTACAACTTAATGAAACCAACCTTAGGACAGCTATATTCCCTGAAGCTGACCTCTTTGGAGCTAACCTTAGTGGAGCTAATCTCAGTTGGGTTAAACTCAGGAAAGCTGACCTCAGAGAAGCTAAACTCAGAGAAGCTAAACTCATTGGAGCTAACCTCATTGGAGCTAACCTTAGTGGAGCTAACTTTTTTAATGCAAAAGAACTCAGTAAGAAACAAATAAAAGTAGCTTGCAATTGGAAAAAAGCAATTTATGTAAAAGCTAGAACGGTTAGAGGTGAATGGAAACCTATAGACAAACAAGCTAATCAAGATAAAATCAAGGAAATTGAACAAGATAAAGATTCCGATCCTGAAATTCCTCCTGATTGTTCTAGATGGAAGAAGAACTAACAAAATTTTATTAAAAACTAAAAATTATGTATATATCTAAATATTTTATTTTACTTTTAATCTCATTACTTTCAGCCTGCACTTTTGAAACATCAAAAATCCCACCAGAAACAGAAACTTCCGACAAAAATTCTACATCTACAGTTACTCCAGATAATAACTCCCAGTTTATAGAAAATCTAGTAGAGAATTACCTCCAAAAAACTCAAGTCAAAACAAAGGTAAATCTAACTTTACCCGAAGCACAGAAAATTCAAAATCAGTTTGTAGCAGAAATTAGTAAAAGTCTCGGTCCGGTAGTTGGTTATAAGGCGGGATTAACTAATCAAAAAGCTCAAGCAAGCTTTAATGTTTCTCAGCCTTTGCGTGGTGTTTTTTTAGAAAAAATGTTATTGCAAAATGGTAGTGTTATTTCTGCTAAATTAGGCAGTCGCCCTATTGGGGAAGGCGATTTAATTATGAGGGTAGGAAGTGCAGAAATTAATAATGCTAAAACTCCCAGAGAAACTTTAAAATATTTAGATGCAGTTATCCCATTTATTGAATTAGGAGATTTAGTTTATAGTCAAGATATAAAATTAGACGCCCCCGCTCTTTTAGCAATTAATGTTGGAGCAAGAACAGGAATTTTAGGAGAACCTATTCCTGTAGCTGATACTGATGAATGGGAAAATCGTTTGAAAAGTTTACGAATAGAAATGTTAGACGAAAATGGCAAAGTATTAGCATCAGGAAATGGTACTGATTTATTAGGTAATCCCTTGAATGTTGTGTTGTGGATTAAAAATTCTTTGCAAGCAGAAGGAAAAGAATTGAAAAAAGGAGATTTACTTTCTTTAGGGAGTATGACTAGCTTTATTCCAGTCAAATCAAATTCTACTATTCGTGCCCGATATATAGATTTAGAACCCAATAAAACTGTGGAAATATTTGTCAAATTTGAATAGGCTCACACGGATTATGCCAGGGATACGCTCACGCGGATTATGCCACGGATATACGGATTAAGTTAAGAAATAACTCAACGATGATAACGCTTTGTTGGGTTATTCTTTGTTCTCCCTAACCTACATTATATGATACGATTTCTCAAATAATTTTAGATAGATGAAAAATGAAAATCCAAAAATTAGAATTTGGCGATCGCTCCGAATTTTGGTATTTGAAACTTATTGAATTTTTGCCATAAAACTGTAGAAATATTTGTCAAATTTGAGTAAGCAATGTGGGCTAAAAACCTAACCCCCCAACCCCCTTCCCTGCAAGGGAAGGGGGGGGAGATTCTTTCACAGGGGTAGGTTTTTAACAAAGGAGCGATCGCTCCCTTTAATTCAGTATAAAATTCTCAAAACAATGTACTTTTTTATACAATAAATACCTATAAACTCCCCCCTCCTCCTCCTCTTCCCCCTCTCCCCACACTTCTTTTAGATCAAAGGTAAAAAAACTACCCCTGTGAAGGGGAGATTCTCCCCTCTCCTCGCAGGAGAAGGGTCGGGGGAGAGGTATTCAACGTGATATGATTTCTCAAATAATTTTAGATAGATGAAAAATGAAAATCCAAAAATTAGAATTT
>NZ_JBNHEP010000102.1:0-3522 GCF_050015995.1 Dapis brunnea BLCC-M229
CCGTTTTAAGAAGGGGTAATTATTAATTATTAATTGTTCATTGTTAATTGCTGAACTAACCATATCCAATCTACCAAGAGAAAATATTTTGTTCATTATTTCAATCTCAATGGTTCAATATGAGGTAAGCTAAGACGCATTGTAAATGCGTCTTAGCAAGTCAGAAGTTAGAAGTCAGAAGTCAGAAGTAATAAGGGTTGTATTCTTAACTAGACACACAAAAAATATCCGGTTTAAATGCATAACAGCTTACTAATAACTGATAACTGAAATGACTATTCCCTATTCCTTCTTACTTATCAATCAATCAATATCAATTTATACCAAATTCAAAAAGTAAGGCTATTCACCTTACCTCCTGACTACTCCAAACCTAAGCAGCTCAAGTTTATGAAATTGGTATTAGCGAGAAGAAGCAGGTAAAGAAAGTTGAGGTTGAGTCTTTGGTTTATGACCATTACCATTACCATTAGTACTAGAATACTCTGGAGATAATAATACTTGACGAATCAAACGAGCGATCGCCCGTTGAGTCAAACCACCTGCTACTTGTTGCCCCATCTTTTGCATCTCTGGTTTAACTAATATATTTGGTACTAACTGTAATAACTGCATCGCATCAAAACCAGGAGTATCTTGAACAATTTTCCAGATATTTTTAATATGTTCTGCTCTCTTTTGCTCTGCTGGATTATTAGATGTAGTAACTGAAGTTTTCTCTACCTTCATACCTAACCACTCACTTACCTTAGTCCTCGCATTAATAAATGTATTTATCGATGCCAAATCTAGACTATTAATCAGCTCTTCAACTAAACGAACTCGAATAAAATCTCCCCGTTCAGATAATAAGAAATCTAGAGCTTGATTTAAAACTTTACTAATATCATAATCATCACTATTACTCGCATTTCTTAAAAGATTTTCCAATCTATTCCAACGAAAATCACCATCCTTAAAAAGTAAATCTTTTAGAGAAGTTCTCAACTCAGGAGCAGGGTCAGTTAATAAACGTTTCGCCACATAAGGATAAGCTTTACTCAACACTTTAAAATTAGGATCGACATTAATAGCAATACCTTCCAAAGTTACCAAAGAGCGAATAATCAAAGCATAATAAGCAGGCACCCGAAATGGATATTCATACATTAAAGCCGATAACTGATCTGTAATACTCTTAAAATTAAGTTCTGCCACACTAGCACCAAGAGCATTATTAAACACACCAGCCAATGCTGGAATAATCGGACTTAGATCGGTTTCAGGAGTTAAAAATTCTAGCTTTACATAATCCTGAGCCAAAGCATCAAAATCACGATTTACCAAATGTACAACTGCCTCTAATAAACCATATCGCTGATACGGTTTAACCTCACTCATCATGCCAAAATCTAGATAAACTAACTTACCATCTGGACTTGCTAATAAATTACCAGGATGAGGATCGGCATGAAAAAAACCATGTTCTAATAACTGTCTCAAAGAACATTGCACGCCAATTTCTATCAGATATTTCGCATCAATATTTTTGGCTTTTATCGCTTCCAAATTCGTCAGCTTTGTACCCGTTATCCATTCCATTGTCAATACACGACGCCCCGTATATTGCCAATAAATCTTAGGAACATAAATATCTTTCAGATGACCGTAGAGTTGTTTAAATTTTTCGGCATTTCGACCCTCTTGAGTGTAATCCATTTCCTCAAATATTCGAGTACCAAACTCATCCATTATGCCTACTAGATCGCTACGGAGTTGCTGAACATTTTTATGTACCCAAATAGCAAGTGTTCTTAATATATAAATGTCTAAAGCAATGCTTTCTGCTAAACCAGGACGTTGTACTTTTACTGCTACTGTTTCACCTGTTTTTAATTTGCCTTTATATACTTGTCCAAGGGAAGCAGCAGCAATGGGATTTGGTGTTAATTCTGTATAAATTTCTTCTGGAGGAAAACCTAATTCTTCTTCTATAAAATGATAGGCAACTTCATTAGGAAAAGCTGGTAATTGGTCTTGTAATTTAGTCAACTCATCTAAATATTTTGGAGAAGCTAAATCTGGTCGAGTAGATAGTGCTTGTCCTACTTTAATAAAAGCAGGACCGAGATTTGTCAAAATTTCTCTTAGCCAGATTGCCCGTTTTCTTTCATTTTTAGTGGCGTTACCAGTAATTTTGTCCAACCACAAGCTCAAAGCAAATAACACAAAAGTCCATAAGATACTGATTCGTCGTTTCCAGACTTTCAAAGGAAGTTTACTGTAGAGGGCTGTTATTACTTCTGGATCGTAGCGTAGGGTATTACTTTCTGTTGTTTCTGGAGGATCTTGAGACTTGAGCATATCTGTATCTATATTTGTTATTGCCATTGCCTCAACTTCTACTGTGTCTAATTTCTTGCTGTGTGAATTGAAGTCTTTTTGCTGAGGTATAGATGATATTGTTTCTAAATTCATAATATTTAAGAAAAATTTAACGAATCTTGTTAAATATTGTAACAATACGCCTACCGTTTCACTGAAGTCAAAAGTCAAAAATCAAAAGTCAAAAGTGAGATTTGAAAAGTTGGAAAAATATATTTTCTCAGCAAGAAAGTAAGAAATATTAGAACATCCAACCTAAACAAAAAGGTGACTGAGAGTTTATTTCCTAAGAATTGAAAAATTAATTTTTCAATTTGTACTGTTGCTCTATAGAACCAATTTGGTATCTTGATCGTTCCTTTCTACAACCTGAGCGATATAGATGCCACACTTGCTCCGCCTTTCATGTCGGCGATAGCCGAAAAGCGGAACAGAGTTCTATCCCCAAGAAACTTGCCTATCTTTAGTTGAATAAAAAGTCATGCACAAAGGCGAACAACCCCAGTTAAGTTTTAACTTATCACAAAAATTCTGAGGATACAAGCGAAAATCCTTTGACGCGCCGAATTTTTCAGTAGCTTCAGAAAATGAAAATGTTTGTGATTTTCCACTGAGGATGGATGGAAAGATTTGATCGGGAAAAAATAACCATTTATGGGAGCTTCACAAGATGAAAATATTTCTGGTATTGATACGGGGAAAAATTCCCGAATATTTGATTGTCTCTCAGCAAGAAATTGGATTGAATAAAAAGTCATGCGCAGAGGCGAACAAGCCCAGTTAAATTTTAACTTATCACAAAAATTCTGAGGATACAAGCGAAAATCCTTTGACGCGCCGAATTTTTCAGTAGCTTCAGAAAATGAAAATGTTTGTGATTTTCCACTGAGGATGGATGGAAAGATTCGATCAGGAAAAAATAACCATTTATGAGAGCTTCAAAATCTGGCTACTACTCCATAGGCAATAGTGAAATATCAAACTTAGACTGCAAGATACTTGAGAGTTGATTTCCACTGGCAGAAAATATCTGACTCTATTTCTCTACCTGGAATTTCTTCTACTCACGGAAAATTTATTAGTCAATCAAGAATTGAAAAAATAATTCTTAAATTCTAACTATTGCTCTATACGCAATAGTAGAACTTAAACCCAGAT
>NZ_JBNHEP010000102.1:3622-12290 GCF_050015995.1 Dapis brunnea BLCC-M229
AGCAAGGCAACTCAGAGTTTATTTCCACTGACAGAAAATATTTGAGGTGTTTCTCTACCGAAAATTTCCTCCACTCACAAAAAATTTATTAGTCAATCAAGAATCGAAAAATTAATTGTTAAATTCCAACTATTGCTCTATACGCAATAGTAGAACTTAAACCCAGATAGCAAGGCAACTCAGAGTTTATTTCCACTGACAGAAAATATTTGAGGTGTTTCTCCCCACACTCCTCACACTTCCCACACCTTCCACACTCCCCACAACTCCCACACTTCCCACACTCCTCACACTTCCCACACTCCCCACACTCCTCACACTTCCCACACCCCCCACAACTCCTCATCACCCCATCTGACTTCGGCTATAATTACCTCAAATCTTCAACAATATAAAGCTTTACCCCATGCTAAAAAACGACCCACTCTGGTTCAAAGACGCCATAATTTACGAAGCACCAGTTCGAGCCTTTGCTGATAGTAATGGTGATGGAATAGGAGACTTTCGCGGACTCACAGAAAAATTAGACTACCTCCAAGACCTAGGCATAACAGCAATCTGGACTCTACCATTTTTCCCCTCCCCTCTAAGAGATGACGGCTATGACATTGCCGACTATAAAAGTATTAACCCCATCTACGGCAACCTAGAAGACTTCCAAGAATTTCTAGACGCTGCCCACGACAGAGGCATTCGAGTCATTATCGAACTTGTAGTTAACCATACATCTGACAAACATCCCTGGTTTCAAAGAGCGCGTCGCGCCCCTAAAGGTAGTGTAGAAAGAGACTTTTATGTTTGGAGCGATAGTGCTGATAGGTTCCCAGAAGTCCGCATTATTTTCCAAGACTTTGAAAATTCTAACTGGGCTTATGATTCTGTAGCCCAAGCTTACTATTGGCATCGCTTTTTTTCTCATCAACCAGACCTTAACTATGAAAACCCGGCAGTACAAGAGGCAGTTTTAGAAGTTTCAGATTTTTGGTTGAGTATGGGAGTTGATGGGATGCGCCTTGATGCGGTGCCCTATCTTTGTGTTGAAGAAGGTACTAACTGTGAAAATTTACCAGGAACCCATGTTTTCTTAAAAAAGTTACGAGCGCATATCGACTCAAAATATCCTAACCGGATGTTATTGGCAGAAGCTAATCAATGGCCGGAAGATGCTGCTAAATATTATGGCAGTGGGGATGAATGTCAGATGAATTTCCATTTTCCTTTGATGCCTCGTTTATTTATGGCATTGCGGATGGAGGATAATTTTCCTATTTCTGATATTCTCAAGCAAACTCCTTCTATTCCTAATAATTGTCAGTGGGCTTTATTTTTGCGGAACCATGATGAGTTAACCCTAGAAATGGTAAGCGATGAAGACCGAGACTATATGTATAATGTTTATGCCCAAGACCCCCAGGCAAGAATTAACTTAGGTATTCGTCGCCGTTTAGCTCCCCTATTAGGAAATGACCGTCGGCAAATAGAGTTGCTTAATGGTTTACTCCTGTCATTACCTGGTACTCCGGTTTTGTATTACGGGGATGAAATAGGCATGGGAGATAATTTTTATCTGGGCGATCGCAATGGTGTGCGGACTCCTATGCAGTGGAGTGCTGATCGTAATGCTGGTTTTAGTCGTACTAATCCACAAAGGTTGTATGCTCCGGTTATTGTTGACCCTGAGTATCACTATGAAACGATTAATGTAGAAGCTCAACGGTCTAATTCTAATTCTTTGTGGTGGTGGATGAAGCGTTTGATTTCGACGAGGGAACGTTTTCAAGCTTTTGGACGTGGTTCGTTTGAGTTGCTACATCCTGAAAATAGGAAGGTTTTGGCTTTTACTCGGACTTACTCTGGTCAACATCTTTTGGTAGTGGCTAATCTTTCGCGTTTTGTACAAACGGTAGAATTAGATTTATCGGCTTTTAATGGTATGGTGCCTGTGGAGATTTTTGGTCGGACTAAGTTTCCCACTATTCAGGAATATCCTTACTTTTTTAGTTTGAATGCTTATGCTTTTTATTGGTTTACTCTACAGCCACAACAAAGTTATATTGAAATTTTAAGACCTTTGAGTAAACCTCCTGTTTTGACAGTTGCAGAAAGTTGGAAAAATATATTTTCTCAGCCAGAATATAAGAAGAAATTAGAATCAATTTTACCTAATTATTTGAGTAGCTATCCTTGGTTTGGAGGTAAAAATAAAGGTATCCAATCTAGAGAAATAATAGAAGTAATTCCCATTGATTATCAACAAAAAGAAACTGCTCTAGTATTTCTAGAATTTCACTATACAGAAGGTCCGAAAGAAACGTATTTAATTCCTATCAGCTACTTAGCTAAGTCAGAAATAAATTCTCAAATTCCTCCAGAAAAAATTATTGCTGAATTACAAATACAGCAACAAGATAAATCGGGAATTTTGTTTGATGTTTTGGCACAAAAAGAGTTTTTGAACATACCCTTGGCAGCCATCAACAAAAACCAAAAATATCAAGGAAATACTGGTGTCGTTCAGGGAAATGCGACTGATTTATTGGCAGAGATAATGCAGGCAACCACAGAAGATATTCAGCCACATATTTTATCTGAAAGACATGATAAAACCTTAATTAATTTCGGCACAAAATTAATACTTAAACTTTTCCGAAAACTAGAATATGGTGTTAATCCAGAATTAGAAAACAGCAACTTTTTAACAGAGACATCAAGAGGTAAAAATTCAGCGATTGCCAGCAATATCTCTCCAACATTAGGATATCTAGAATACCATCGAGAAGGAACAAACTTAATTACTATTGGTATATTGGAAAAGTTTATTCCAGAAGCAAGAGATGGTTGGTCTTATACTTCTGATGCTCTGAGGGATTACTTTGACAGAGTAATGGTAGAGCAAACATCTGTAAATGAGTTAGAAATTCCTGCGATTACCGTTCACAATAGTTTCAATACTGAGATTACTGAATCTGTCTACGATTTGATTGGTTCTTATATTAATTTAGCCGAAAAGTTAGGTAAAGCTACAGCGGATATTCATCATGCTTTAGCCTCCGATTCAGAAAACCCGAATTTTTCTCCAGAACAGTTTACACCTTTTTATCAAAGGTCGGTTTATCAATATATGAGGAACCAGACAGGGAAGACCTTATTGAAACTGAAAAAGCACCTATCAGAATTATCTCAAAATACACAACAATTAGCTAAAAGTGTGATTAATCGTCAAGACAGAATTATGGAACATTTAAGTTCGGTAGTGGAACGAAAAATTACTGCTATGCGTACCCGTTGCCATGGAGATTATCATTTAGAAAATGTTTTATTTACAGGTAAAGATTTTGTCGTTATTAATTTTGAAGGAGAAGCTACACGACCTTTAAATGAACGTCGCATGAAACGTTCTTTACTTCGAGATATTGCAGTAATGTTAGAGTCATTTTATTATGCAGCTAATGTTGCTCTTCGGGAAGAAGTTAAAAATGGCATGATTCGTTCTGAAAATATGCTGGCAATGGAACAATGGTCTACATTTTGGTATACCTGGGTCAGTATATCCTTCTTAAAAGCTTATCTTCAGAATACAAAGTCAAGTTCATTCTTGCCTCAAAGCGAAGAAGAAATACAGGTACTTTTAGATGCTTATCTATTAGAAAAAGCCATCTATGAAGTTGACTATGAACTTACCTCTCGTCCTGAATGGGTAGAAATTCCTCTTGCGCGAATTCAACAGTTAGTTCCATAATTTAGTTAGATACAAGTTTTCCCGTTTAGAGAAAATTTGGGAATAATAACTGTGAGTTGATTTTGCAGAATATTTTTGATTGTTAATCACAAATATTTTAAGCATTTAGCATTTAGTTATTAGCATTCCGCTTTTCTTGCGGAATGCGCTCGCATTCAGCTTTTGAAAATAAGGTGTTGGTAAATCAAGAGATGAAACTTTAAAAGTAATACCAAATTCAAAAAAAGAAGTTACATCTTAATTTATGATTTATTCCTACAAGAAAAAATTATAAATTCCATAAATTGTAAAAATAAAACATTTTCTCCTCTTTATTTTATTCTTTTTTTCTTTCCCAGTTAAGTGTCCCCTATTCCCTATTCCCTGTGTCATGACTGTAGCAATATTTTATGAAATTGGTATAATCTGTTTCTAATACCTTTAAATAAGGCTTACCGATCAAATATAAAAGCACTGACAGATAAAGATTTGAGCCTTTTTAGGTCGAAAAAATGTCTGGTTTTCAGTTGCAAACGCTCAAAAAGTTAGCATAAAAGACAGGGGGGATAGCAGAAAAATTAAGGGACTTTCATATCCGACTATCTCCTAATTAATTCCTCGTTTCTCGTAACTACTCCCCTACTCCTTAAAAAGACTTTTTCAGCAAACCCTAAATATTTAACCAGACTAAATGATGAGTCTCACCCCTAGTAGAAAATCATCCCACCAATTACCAACGCCGAAAATAATAACTACTAAAGTTAGCTGATTACCTTTTTCTTTCGTGTGGAATGGTGCATAAACATAATTTTTAATTCTTCTTGGAGACTAATTCCTCTTTCCCAAATAATGAGTTAATAACTCATAGCTGATAACGCAGTTCCTCTGTAAAAAGATAACTGACGGCTGAATGCTTACCAAATATTCCTAAATATTATCCCTGATAAATTGTCTAAAACATTAACTATTTATTAGTGAAAATTTAGTGATATTATCAACCAGATTCTAATGCTACAATCAGAAAAAGTATCTTAAAGCAGGGTATTAATAATATAGGTGGATAATAAATTTAAAAATTGGACAGAAGTCAGTGAACTAAATTCTACTATGGAACTGAAGTTTGCAGGCAATACTGATACAGGTAGTATTCGCTCGGTTAATCAAGATTCTTACTATATAGATCCTGAAGGACGATTTTTTATTGTTGCTGATGGGATGGGGGGACATGCAGGAGGGGAAGAAGCTAGTAAAATTGCTACAGAAGTAATTAAAACTTATCTCGTTAGTCATTGGCAGGATACTATAGAATCACCCCAATTGTTAGAAGATGCCTTTATTCAAGCAAATCAAGCCATTATTGATGACCAGGAAAAACATCCTGAACGTTCAGATATGGGTACAACAGCAGTTGTGGCTATCTTCCGAGAACAACAACCTTGGTGCGCAAATGTGGGAGATTCTCGCCTCTATCGACTTCGGGGAAAAGAGCTAGTGCAAATTACACAAGACCAAACCTGGGTAGCTGAGGCCGTGAGAAAAAATGCTTTAACCCCAGACCAAGCTAGAGTACATCCTTGGCGTCATGTACTTTCCCAATGTTTGGGTCGGGAAGATATGAGTAAGGTAGACCTCTTGTCTTTAGATGTTCAACCAGGCGATCGCCTCTTACTCTGTAGTGATGGATTAACAGAAGAGTTATCTGACGAGAAAATTGCCAGTATTTTTGAGATTGCACCTATTTTAACTTATAGTGATGCTTGTGGAGATATTGCTGAAAAACTCGTAAATGCTGCTAAGGATGAAGGTGGTCGCGATAATATTACAGTCATAATCGTCGCTGTTGATAGTTGATAAGGGTAATTCATTAATGGATAATGGATAATTACCTCAAGGAAAACTGCAACGGAATTGAATATAAGGAAATATTATTTCTTTTTTTCCCCTATGGGGGAAGGCTTTTAACCAAGGTATTTAATTAATAATTATTAATTATTAATTATTAATTATTCGGTAATTGTTTGACATAATTTACAACTATCTGGTAAAACTATCTGGTAGAATGAGTGAATTGTTTTAAGAAAATATATCAGCATAGGATCGGCAGCAGAATTATTAGGAGTATCAATTGAGACTGTTCGCTCTAACTGTGGAAATGTTAAAGAGTCTCTGCCTTTATCAGACCGTGTGTTCAAGCGAATATGGTGGTTTCAGTTGTGATAGAGATTTAAATGCTAGTTTAAATCTAGCTTCGGCGGTCAGTTCGACGGTGAAGCTTGTGGACTGGATAACGTTGACGTTGCTAGGTAGAAGCAAGAATAGAACAGATAGATAATTGTAGATGTTGACAGATTATTGTAGATTTCTAAGAACAGTTAACTACTGCAAATGACCAAAGTTATTGGCCTAATTAGTGGCACTTCCGTCGATGGTATAGATGTAGCTTTAGTTGATGTTGCTGGTGGTCAAACAAATTTGACAGTTCAACTACTAGCAGCATCTACTTACCCTTACCCAGAAAATTTGCGCTCCCAAATTCTTGATGTTTGTGGTGGTGCCTCTATCTCAATGGCTGAATTGGCTGAACTTAATGATGCTATTGCCCAAGAATTTGCTACAGCAGCATTGACAATTAACCAAAAATATGATGAAAAAGCACAACTAATTGGCTCCCACGGTCAAACTGTTTACCATCGCCCACCCTCTCAACAATTAGGTTATAGTCTACAGTTAGGCCGTGGTGAAGTAATTGCTAATTTAACAGGAATTCCCACTATTAGTAATTTTCGGGCTGCCGATATTGCTGTAGGGGGTCAAGGTGCCCCCTTAGTTCCTTGTGTCGATATTTATCTACTGAGACATCCAGAATATACTCGCTGCGTACAAAATTTAGGTGGAATTGGCAATGTCACTTATCTAAAAAGTAAAAAGTTAAAAGTTAGAAGTCAAAAAGAAAAGGAATTAGTAGCAACTTTACCTCCTTCTCAAGCAGTTTTAGGTTGGGATACAGGACCTAGTAATACATTATTAGATTTAGCAGTAGAACATCTTTCTCAAGGAAGTAAAACTTACGATAAAAATGGAGAATGGGCGGCTAGTGGAAGACCATGCCAAGAGTTAGTAGAAACATGGTTAAAACAAGACTTTTTTCAACAAAAACCCCCCAAATCTACAGGTAGAGAATTATTTGGTAAAGACTATTTATTTAACTGTCTTACTGATGCAGAAAAATATAATTTAACTACTGCTGATATACTGGCAACTCTCACAGAACTAACAGCAGCTTCAATCAACCATAGCTATAAAAATTTCTTACCAAATTTACCAGATCAAATATTATTATGTGGCGGTGGTAGCCATAACTTATATTTAAAAAAAAGGATAGAGAAATTATTAGTACCAATACCAGTAATGACCACTGCTGAAGTAGGCGTAGATTTAGATTTTAAAGAAGCGATCGCCATGGCAGTTTTAGCTTATTGGCGCTCTTTAGAAATTCCCTGTAATTTACCAGAAGTTACAGGAGCAAAAGCCAAAGTCATGTTAGGAGAAATTCATCAACCAATTACAGGGAGTAAGGGAGTTTGGGAGTAAGGGAGTTTGGGAGTAAGGGAGTTTGGGAGTAAGGGAGTTTGGGAAGTTTGGGGAGTAATAACAATTCGCAAAAATTATGATATCAGTAGCTCTAAGGACTCTCCGACACTGAAAAATTGACAAATTTTACTGAATTTCTCTATCTTCCTATCCTTTCATATCTCTTTTTTCCTAAATCGTTAACTTCTGATACTTTGAAATAGCCCTGGTAGGGAATAGGAAATAAGAAACTGCTGTAAAATAAAGGGTTAAAAAATGAATAAAACCGATTATTTTCAAAGATGATCCCAATATAATTATTGGATGAACGAAAAAATATATCTAGTTTGTGAATCAATACCCAATGCAGTACATCGAGAAGATAAGGGAGCATTTTTTCATTCTATTCAAGGTACGCTAAACCATATTTTATTAGCAGATAAACTGTGGTTGAGTCGCTTTCAAAATTATACATTTGAGACAAAATCATTAGGACAAGAATTAATTGCTAAATTTGACTTATTGTGGCAAGATCGTCAAAAAACTGATGGAGAAATTCAGAACTATATAGATTCATTAACAGAGGAAAAGTTAGCAGAATCTTTAACTTTTACAAGTAGGTCTCAGCAACGAGAATGTAAATTTCTATTGTGGCATTTACTTCTGCACTTTTTCAACCATCAAACTCATCATCGCGGTCAACTTACTACTTTAATTAGTCAATGCGGTAAAAATTTTGGAGTAACGGATTTATTGTAGTTGCCAGAAGTATAATAGTTGAAGTCAGATAGGGGAGCCGTCGGATTGGCGATGTACAGAAGTTAAATTCTTGTTATGACTATATTTGAGAAGAGCGAGAATGTCCGCTCCAGTAATGACGACTGCTATATCTTTAATATCAAGTGAACTTCATGGAGAATTGGTATTAGGCGTTTCGCTGCGCGACATGAAACGCGTAGCGGTGCGTAGCACTATCGCCACCCTGCCACTTTATCTAAAATCTAAAAACTGTTGCGCAACAGTTGAATTAATTATCAACCGGCAAGAGGGCGTTTCGCTGCGCGACATGAAAGGCGTAGCGGTGCGTAGCACTATCGCCATCCAGACAGTTTATCTAAAATCTAAAAACTAGAGCGCAATATCTGACTTGACACCTTCTAAGTTCTGACTTCAGCTATAAATACCTACCAAGCTACCGATTTTTCTATTACTTTTAGTATTACAAGTTGACGTGGGGAATGTGAATTTTAGCCTTTATATCTTGAGCTACTTTCAGAAAGCAAGGAAAGAATAAACATTAGGAAAAATCAGAAATTAATTATCTTTAAGAGACTGTTTGTAAAACAAATCTTAAGAAGACCCAGAGCTTTTAGCAGCAAG
>NZ_JBNHEP010000103.1:0-11616 GCF_050015995.1 Dapis brunnea BLCC-M229
TGCTTCCCCTGGAGTTTTAGCTGTGGCACCAGTACTTGTCGGAGTTGGTGTTGCTAATGATGGTGATGCTGAGATTTTTCTCTCTTTTTGTACAGTCGGTTCCCCTGGAATTTTAGCTGCTGCACCAGTAGTCGGAGTTGCTGCTGGTGTTGAGATTTTTGTCTCTTTGTTCTCTGCTACTTGTTTTTGTTCAGGTGCTGGTTTTGTCTTAGTTTGCGCTTGTTGTGATAAAGCAGGAGATTTTGGAGTTGCTGTTTCTACCACAACAGTACCTTTGCTCTTGTTAGCAGTAGTCTCTGCTTTCTTCGTTTCCTCAATTTCCTGACCTATAGATTTTTTGAACCTTAATACATCAAAACCCTTTTGATGCAGCAGTAACCACGACTGAATTAAATCTGGTCCTTGCATCGCACCTGTTAAGGATGCTCTTAGCGATCGCATCACTATGCCTTTTTTGACCTTAACCTTCTGAGTAACTTTTTTAATACTTTGCTGTGCATCATCCGCTCCTAGAGGTACATCAGCATCTATCATTTCTAGGAGAGAATTAATAGATTTAACAGAATCTTCTTTCTGCATTTGTTCTGCTGCTGCTTCATCCAGTTCTACAGTAGGAGAGAAGAATAACTTACTCATTTCCACTGCATCTGTGAGACGAGTCAAACTTGGTCCTATTAATGCTGTTAGTTGTTCTAACCAAGAGCGATCGCCTTTGGGATCTAATTCATATCCTGCTTTTTGCCAGATGGGAATTAATTTATCTGTCAGTTGTTCTACTGGTAAACTATGTAGATATTGACTGTTTATCCAATCCAACTTATCCCAGTCAAACTTAGCTCCTGCTTTATTCACCCTTTCAAAACTAAACTTTTGTCCTGCTTCTGCTAGGGTAAATATTTCTTGGGTTGCGTCTGGAGGCGTCCACCCAAGCAAACACATATAATTTGCTAGTGCTTCGGGAGTAAAACCCAATTCTTTAAAATCAGAAATTGAAGTTACTCCATCCCGTTTTGACAATTTTCGTCCTTCTTTATTCAGAATTAGAGGTGTATGGGCAAACTCTGGTACTTTTCCCTCCAAGGCTTCATAAAGTAATATTTGTTTAGCTGTATTTGCAATATGGTCTTCACCCCGAATCACATGGGTAATTTTCATATCCATATCATCTACTACCACTGCCATATTGTAGAGGGGTTGTCCTACTTTACCCCCTCCTGCAGCACGGGAAATGACCATATCTCCTCCTAGGTCACTGCCTTTCCAGGTTACTTTCCCCCGGACCATATCATTCCAGGTAATTATCCGATCATCATCTATTTTGAAGCGAATTACTGCTTGCCTTCCTTCTGCTTCAAAAGCTGCTTGTTGTTTAGCTGTGAGGTTCCGGTGGCGGTTGTCGTAGCGGGGTGCTTCTTTTCTTGCTTTCTGGGCTTCCCGCATTTCCTCTAGTTCTGCTGCTGTACAATAGCAGCGATAGGCTAATCCTTTGTCTAGTAAATCTTGAGTTGCTTTCTGGTATAGTTCTAGGCGTTGGGACTGATAGGATGGTCCTTCATCCCACTTTAATCCTAACCAGGTTAGTCCCTCTGTAATATTTTTAGTATATTCTGGGCGGGAGCGCTCTAAATCTGTATCTTCTATTCTTAGGATAAATTTTCCTTTCTGGTTCTGTGCAAATAACCAGTTAAATACAGCAGTTCGGGCTGTACCGATATGTAAATTTCCTGTTGGGCTTGGGGCCAAACGAACTCTAACACTCATATCAATTTCTATTTTAGTTTTTTGTTTTTAGATTTTATTCTACTTCTGGTTAAATCTGAGAAGATATATAATCCACCAGAGTGATATAAAAATCTCTAATTTTGATACTGACTTGATTTCCTACTTTTACCACAAAAATTAGGCTTTCATCAAACAGTAATATCTATGATATTTGTTATGAGTGTTAAGTTATATATTTTACGGGACTGACGGGGCTCGAACCCGCAACTTCCGCCGTGACAGGGCGGTGCTCTAACCAATTGAACTACAGTCCCTTTTTTTAAGCCATATACAATTATGGCGCTTTCTATTTTATTTGTCAAGCATTTCTCTAAATTTTTTTTGCATCTTTCTGTTCCTTTTAGCCAAAACCTTTACTATATAAGACTTTAAAAGTTTGATTTTTTTTTATTGAGGATTAGTAGATAAATCCTCCAATGTCTTTTTGAGACTTTTGACTTTTAATTTTTAAATTTTGATTTGCATGGCTAGAGGTTAGTGGTGAAAATGAGAACCTGAGTCACTTGTAGGGGGTTAAAATTATTATCGCTGATTAGGATGAGCGATCGCCGACCATCTGCCAATCTTGGACCAAAGGTCATTCCTTCAATATTGTCTGAGATTAATTCTAAATTGCTCAAATCTAATAGTAATTCTTTTTGTACGGGAGAAATATTAGTAAGTTTACTGTTTAAACTATTAATTTGTTGAATATTATCTGCATCTGACAAATCGACTTGAAATAGTTTGATCGTATTTCCAGTGTCTAAAGAAAAAGATCTTTCTAGACTTAAAAGATGAGTATCATCTAAGGCTATTAGTTCTACTAAACCATTAGTCTTAAAACCACCTAAATTATTAGATGTAGAAGTAATAGGTTCTGTAATATATAAAAATTCTTTTTCTGGCTGACTTTTAATTAAATCATACTGTAAAATTCGACAAGGACTTCCCGCAGTAACACTTGCTTCTGCACCATCTTGAACTAAAGCATTTTCTGTGGCAGTGAAGAGATATTTTTTGCTTGGAGTAATAGTTAAATTTTCCAAGGCTAGATTATTTCTAATTCCACTGTCAGCTTGTATCAGAAACTTTTCTGGAAGTGGCAAATTTCGTAGTTGTTTACCTGCTAGAGAAAATTCTTTAATAAATGGTTGTATTTGACGTTTTCTATCTCCTTCAGAAGAGATAAATAAATGAGTTCCAGTAAAAGTAATTCCTTCTGGGTCAATACTTAGAGGAGGAAATGGTTGACTTATTTCATTTAATAAAGTTATGACATCTATAAAAGTTACAGTTTCTTCTGAAATTTTCTCTGATTCTAGGTCAATCTTTAGAGTATAAAATCTGGCTGGTGCTTTACTACTGCGGTCATCAGAAATTGCGTAATAAATTTGTTTATCTGCATTATAGATTATGCCAGAAAGTCCGCCAATTTCAGTATTTTTAAATTTTAAACCTGTGGGAAAATTAACCTCTCCTAAAAAAGTTATTTGAGGTATGATTGCTTGAGTTATTGACTTAATAACTATGGCTATAGTTACAATAATAACTAAACAAGTAACTAAGGTAAAAATTAGATATTTATATCTTTTATTTTTTTTGTTATTCATCATCAAATATTATAAATTGAGAAGTCGTGTTTATTTGTTTATCTCAAATATTTATGGTATCTCCTCGATCTACCAGACTTATAAGGGTTAAAACTGCACAAAATATTTATGCAGCTAAAACCCCTGAGATTGCTTCCTTGCACTTCGTTCCACTCGCAATGACATAGTGATATTTAAGGAAATAGGGAATAGGGATTCATTAATGAATAATAGATAATTACCTCAAGGAAAACCGCAACGGAATTGAATATAAGGAAATATCCAATCCACCAAGAGAAGAAAAAAATTCCTTTTAACCAATCCTCTTCTTTATCAGAAGAGGTAATTATTAATTATTAATTATTAATTATTAATTATTAATTGTTGAACAATATCCTATCTTTGCTATTAGTGCTGATAGCTAAATACTTAAATTAGTATTTTTTTATCTATCATTCCTTCTTCCTTCTTCTAAAAATTTGAACAACCATTCTTTAATATAATAAGTAGCATAACAATCATCTTCATTATAAATAACAATTGCATCTAATAAAGAGCGATCGCCAGTTTTCAACCATTCCTCATACCAACAAACAGATTGAGCGCCATTAGCTTCAGAATTTCGCCATTCAAAACCTAACCAACGGGCAATATTTTTCAGGGCATAACTTTCTATAGGTAATGTAATAGTTTGAGTCACAACTTGATGAATATCCACAAATCTTTTCAATAATGGTTTCCACTTGTATGTCGGAGTTTTATAGAGTTTAGCTAATCTTTTTACAGTTTGAGTTTCATATTCACAGAAGTGGTAAATTGGAGCGATAGGATATTTCCAAACTAAGTCTAAAAATTGATGCCAAATCAATTCTTCATATAGAGGATTTTCGGCTAAATGAACATAAAACTTTTCTGTATTGTAACGTTTATCAACCACCAATACACCATGTAAATAATCCAGGCTAATGTCTGGTTTAGCTTCAATATCAAAATATAATTCTACAGGAGCATTGACTAGCTTAGTTAATTTATAATCAGTAATTGGTAAAGTTTGACTATCTAGTTCTCCGGTAAATTTTCCATTTCTCAAAATAACCTTATTTTCCCAGACAGATTGAGCTTGTTGTACAACTTGTATTCCGATTCCATCAATAAATTCGGGGTAACTTTCTAAATCATTAGGATTAGCTTGAGCGAGAGATTCTAAAGTTGTTAAATTCAAGGTCTTCAACACAGCATATCTACTAGGAGTAACTCCTGGTAAAAGAGATAAATGTTTTTGATTTTCAGCAACAGTATGACAGCTATTATACCAAGTACAAATATTACATTTTTGACGGGAGATAAAGACTTCTGGTTCCAGAGAATTTTGCAACATAGCAATCAACTCAGAAATAGTTTCCTGCATTTGTTGAATTCGCTGTTCTAAATTAACTTTATATAATCCTTTTTTTCGGAGAATTAACCAAGCAGTTTCTGGCAAAACTTCTTGAATACTTTCTAATATTTGAGCGTGGAAAGCAGCAACTATTTGATACTCTAATTTCGGACGTTTGCTTAACTTAACATCCATGGGAATATAAACCCAATCACCAAAGCGAGAAGATCCTGGTTGTTTAATTAATAGATCTGGATAACTAACAAAATTAATCGATGGAAAATTATCACTATGAATTTGATTTTGTGGGGGTAATTGTATGGCAGATTGCTGAATCATTAATATTCCCTTGTAAATAACATCAACACCTGCTGCCATTAATTCTTCTGTAGCCTTGCCTCCTGCAAATAAATCTCCATGAGGATAATCTGGTTTTTGATAATTATAATTATTGACAATACTAGACCTAAATTCCGAACTATCTCTAATCAATTTCAGCAAAAAATCGCTAGGAGATTCTTGTTGTCTAAAATCTCCATAAACATCTAAAAATGCTTTTCTGGGACAGCGTTGGTAAGAAAGTAGCTGAGAGTCAGTTATAAACATTAATTATTTAGTTAGTGAGTCAGGCATTTAACAGCAGTCAAAAATCTACAGCGACACAAATCAAAATCTATATCTATTGACTTTAATCGAGTGATAGAATAGAAATAAAATGGATAAAAAATAAAAAATTTTTATAATTACCAAATAGTTAAGCCTCAAGAAAATTAACTTTCATAATAACTATAACTATAAAAATGTTAAAAAAATTACAAAACCAATCTCCAACTCACCACCTTACGGTGCTTTATATTGCCGGACTCAGTATAATTGCAGGGTTATTTTTAGTTGAACAAATAATAGCAAAAAAAACCCTAGAATATCAATTTACCAGTTCTCGGGTAATTAACATTGCAGGTCGTCAACGAATGCTGAGTCAAAAACTGAGCAAAGCTTCATTAGCTATCCAGTTGAGCGCCAATCCAGAAATAAAAAAACAACGTCAAGAGGAACTACAAGATGTTGTGCAATTATTCCAACGTTCCCATGAGGGACTACAGTGGGGAGATTCAGAGTTAGGATTACCTGCTAATAATAATAGCCCTACAGTCAAACAAATGTTTGCTGAAATGGACGAATATTATCAAGCAATAGTTGAGGCAGCTAAAGATTTGCTAATAGCTATAAACTCAGATTCACCACAGAAAAATATTAGCCCTTTTGTAGAAAAAATTCTGGAAAATGAGGCAAATTTTCTCCCACGGATGAATGAAATTGTTTTCCAATATGATGCTGAGGCCCAAAAAAAAGTTCAGCAAGCTAGGCAGACTGAAAATTTATTATTGATATTCGCTATATTACTAATTTTGTCAGAGGGACTCCTTGTATTTCGACCTGCAGTTGAACAGGTTAAAGTGCATATTCAAAAAGTGGCCAAATCCCAGAAGCAAACAGCCGACATAGCAGCAGAATTAGAAGAAAAAAATCAGCAATTAGATATTGCCCTAAAAGAAGCTCAATCAATAGCCAAGCTCAAGTCAGAATTTGTGGCCAATATGAGTCACGAAATACGCACGCCGATGAATGGAGTAATAGGAATGACAAGTCTACTGTTAGATACTGCTCTAGATCCCCAGCAACGAAATTTTGTCGAAATTATCCGTGATAGTGGAGATAATTTGCTAGTTATTATTAATGATATTCTCGACTTCTCAAAAATTGATGCTAATAAATTAGAGTTAGAAAATCAAGCTTTTGATCTGCGAGAATGCGTGGAATCTTGTTTAGATTTGCTAGTTCCTCAAGCTACAGATAAAGAACTAGAATTAGCCTATATTATAGATGATTCTACTCCCTGCACAATTATTAGTGATGCGACTCGGTTGCGTCAAATTATGGTTAATTTAGTCAGTAATGGGGTTAAATTTACTGACTCTGGAGAAGTAATAATAAGTGTCACTGCTGAAGAAATTAACTCGGATAATTCTCAATCTCCTACCCACCAAATCCATTTTGCCATCAGAGATACTGGTATTGGTATTTCACCTGAAGGTTTGAAGAGACTGTTTCAACCTTTTTCTCAGGTAGACTCTTCCAGTACTCGTAAATATGGAGGTACTGGTTTAGGTTTAGCGATCAGTAAGCAACTATGTGAAATGATTGGCGGCCAAATGTGGGCAGAAAGTGCGGGGAATGTGACAGGAAATCCTGTAGTTGCGAATCAAAATAATTTAGTTTGTGCAAATTCTCTTGTTATAGGTTCAACTTTTCACTTTACAATCTTAACTACAACTGCTCCCAGTATCCCTAAACCTTATCAAAATCCTCAGCCTCAACTTACTGGTAAACGAGTATTAATAGTTGATGACAATCCTACTAATCGACTCATTTTAAAAATACAAACTAAAAAGTGGAATATGATTTCTACAGGAGTAGATAGTGGTGCAAAAGCTTTAGATTTGCTGATGAGAGATAAATATTTCGATTTGGCTATTTTAGATGTGCAAATGCCTGAAATGGATGGTCTAAATTTGGCTGCTACAATTCGTAAGTTGCCAAAACTGAAAACACTACCATTGGTAATGTTAACTTCAGTCGGTTGTCCAACGGATAATGTTATGGTAGATTTACAAGCTTTTGTGAATAAACCGATTAAATCCAGTCAATTGTACGATGTATTGATACAAGTTTTTGCTAATCAGGAAATTCGGATGAAAAATCAAGTTCAGGTAGATACGAATCAGAATCTGGCGAAACAACTACCTTTAAGAATTTTACTGGCTGAAGATAATGTTATTAATCAAAAGGTGGCGTTGTTGATGTTAAGACAGATGGGTTATCGTCCTGATGTGGTTAGTAATGGTCTGGAAGCTTTGGCAGCTTTGGAGCAAGTACCTTATGATTTAGTGTTGATGGATGTACAAATGTCAGAAATGGGAGGTTTGGAAGCAACAAAACATATCTGTCAAACATACGGCAAAGAGTTAGACAAAAGACCTGTTATTGTGGCAATGACTGCTGGAGCAATGGAGGGCGATCGCGATATTTGTCTGCAAACTGGTATGGATGATTATATTAGTAAGCCAATTAAAGTACAAGGTTTACAGCGGGTTGTGGCAAATTGGGGACCAAGAATTTTGGCAAATAAAAATTCAGGATCGGAAGTGCTACTAGAAACATCCGAGTTTGTTTCTTACTCTCCCCCTCCAAACCTAAGTAAGCTTTCTAGCGTTCCTCTAGTTAATTGGGAGGTTCTCGCAACTATTCGGGATGAAATACAAATAGAGGGTGAACCAGATGTACTAAAAAAATTGATTAATTTGTTTATTCAGGAAACTTCAGAACTGTTAGCAATTATGAAAAAAGCTATAGATAAACTTGACACTGAAACTTTACAATTAACCGCTCACAATTTAAAGGGATCTTGTGGAAATTTGGGAATTGTAGGTATGGAGAAAACTTCTGCTTCTCTGGAGGAAAAAGCTAAACTTGGTTTGATATTTGAGGCAGAAAAACTGTTAATTGAATTAGAAAATGAGTTTGTTCGGACTAAATCTGAATTAGAAAATATGTAAGCATTCAGCCGTCAGCTATCAGCTATCAGCTATGAGAATTCTTACCTCCTGATTCCTGACTCCTGACTCCCTAAGACAAAAGTCACTGTAGCAATATGTAATTAAATTAATATTATTTTTTATTATAGATATTATAGAATTTATGATATAATTGCCAAGCACAAAACTTTGCTGTTAAACATTAATCATTTTATGAACCAGAATCTTTCCCAATTGTCAAATTATCGACAAAATTTTCCGGCTTTAGCTAATAAAAATTATTTTAATTATGGCGGTCAAGGACCGATGCCTGAAATATCTTTAAAAGCAATTTATGACTCTTATCAAAAAGTACAAAATCTCGGACCTTTTTCTGAAAAAGTTGGTAAGTGGGCGATAAATGAAGGAGCTTTAATACGAGGAGCGATCGCTGCTGAATTAGGAGTTTCTACAGATACTATTACTTTGACAGAAGATGTTACGGTAGGTTGTAATATTCCACTGTGGGGTTTAGATTGGCAGCCAGGAGACCATATATTACTTTCTGACTGTGAACATCCGGGAGTTATTGCCACAATTCAGGAGATTCAAAGACGTTTCAATATAGAAGTTTCTACTTGCCCAATAATGGCAACTTTAAATGAAGGAAATCCTGTAGAAGTAATTTCTCAAAACTTACGCCCAAATACAAAATTATTAGTAATAAGTCATATATTGTGGAATACAGGTCAAGTTTTACCATTAGCAGAAATTGTCAAAGCTTGTCATCATTTATTTCCATCACCAATTAAAGTCTTAGCTGATGCTGCTCAATCTGTAGGAGTTTTACCTTTAAAATTAGCAGAAACAGAAGTTGATTTTTATGCTTTTACTGGTCATAAATGGTGGTGCGGACCAGAAGGTTTAGGGGGACTTTATGTAAGTGCTAAAGCCAGAGAAAGTTTAAGTCCTACTTTTATTGGTTGGCGGAGTGTTTTGAAAGATAAAATTGGTAAACCGATAGGTTGGCAACCAGATGGTAGACGTTATGAAATAGCAACTTCTGCTTATCCTTTATATTCTGGGTTAAGGGAAGCAATAAGTCTACATAATCAATGGGGAACTGCAACAGAAAGGTATGAAAAAATCAAAGAATTAAGTAGATATTTATGGGAAAATTTAAGCAAAAGTCCTGAGATTAAATGTTTGCGCACAGCACCACCAGAATCTGGTTTAGTTTCTTTCCAGTTAACCAATGGTAAATCCCATCAAGAGTTGGTTGAATATTTAGAAAACAAGGAAATTATGGTGCGAACTATTCTCGACCCAGATTGTGTGAGAGCTTGTGTTCATTATTTTAGTGGAGAGGCAGAAATTGATACATTAGTTGCAGAAATTAAAGCTTTTGTTTAGGTAATTGGGAATAGGGGGTTCAATAATTAATAATTAACAATTAATAATTAATAATTAATAATTAATAATTAATTATTATCTCTCCTTAAAATGGATAGGATTAAGCAAAATGATTTTTTTTCTTCTCAAGGGGAGATTGGATATTTCCTTATATTCCACATTCCGTTACGGTTTTAACCAGAGGTAATTATCCATTATCCATTAATGAATATGCAGGACTACCCTCGTAGGGTGCCCTGCAATGCACCTTACACAACAGAAGTCCGTATAACGCCCGAATGGGTCGGTAAGTCCTGAGAATTTCTGGAGATATCTATAAAATGTTCCTACACTAAGTAGATAGGCGTTAAAATTTATTGTTATAGCGCTACTTGAATCGGGAATAGGGAACACTTAACTGGGAACAGTTGACTATCAAAAGGTTTCAGGATTTAGAAATGTCCGCGCCCTATTTGCGTAGTGCTATATATGAAGGCAGAGGACATAAGGCAGAAAGGAAGAGCTTTTAGAGCTACTTTACTTTTTGTTACATAGTTAGTTTTTTTCGTGCCTACCTACTTAACTATAGTGAGGAAATTTAACCGAATTTGAGATGACACCAAAACTTTTGACTTGATATATAATATTAAACTAAATTTACGTTTTTACTTCCAGCTAAAGGTAAAACACTATGAGATTTATATTAGGAATCATCGCTGTTTTAACAATTTGGGTAATGCCAGTCAAAGCCCAGATATCTAATACCCAGGTTCAGAAATTAGTCGAAGCACTAAGACTAGCAGCACCACAAACAGGAACAGAAAATGATGGTCTGTATAGCGACTGGCAAATTAAACCAGATAATATTCCTAGATGGTCGAGACTTTGCACTGGAGAGGAAATGACTGTAGAAGAGTTTGAGGCAAATACAACAAAAGCGAGGGAGATTTTGGGATGCGTTATGACAGATATTTTAAAAGAACAATATGCTGCTAGTGGTAATGATGAGTCCTTAGCAGTGCGTCGAGCAGCAGCATGGTGGATGACAGGAGACCCAAGTCAATATAATCAAGGTGAGATTGCTAAGTATACCGATCAAGTTTTAGATTTCTATCAAAAATAGAAATTATGAGACTCTGTTGGTGAATTAATTAAAAATCCTGTAATATCAAATCTGGATAGTATCGGTATAAAAAAGTATATTATTCCGGGTTTGTATTAAATTCTCCACCATACTAACATCTACCTCCTATAAACCCGGTTTCTTATAACACTCTAAACCAAGCGGATTTAATATAATAAAGGTGCAATAAATTTTTGCTTGAATAATTGAAATCTTGAATATAACTGCTTCTTTATTATATAAATTTATCGATCTGATAGAGCAATAAAATCTATAATTTTGTTGCTTTTTTTATTCCTTATTTCTAACTCCTAAGCGGCAACTAAACTATTTATAGCAAACATTTTTTAAACTTGTATTAGTAGCTACAGCGCTTTTCAGATTCCTGAACCACATATTCAAAATTATAACCCTTTTAGGGACGTTCCATGGAACTTCCCTACTGTGGTCTATTCAAATGGAAACTGCTATAATACCAAGGGTGTTCATTAATGGATAATGGATAATGGATAATTGATAATTACCTCTGGTTAAAACCGTTACGAAATTGAATATAAGGAAATGTTATTTCTTCTCTTGGTCGATTGGATATGCCGAGGAGACCTCGGCATCCCTCGACCGCTTTTTTCCCCTTGAAAGGGGAGGCTTTGAACCTGAATTATTTAATTGATAATTATTAATTAGGGTTTGCTGAAAAAGTCTTATGGGTGAGGGTAGGAGTCAACCCACCCCTAACCCCTCCCAGGAGGGGAAGTCAGGAGGAATGGGGAATTTAGAGGAGGTAGGAGGAAGAAT
>NZ_JBNHEP010000104.1:0-16454 GCF_050015995.1 Dapis brunnea BLCC-M229
TGATAACTTCTTTCCTCTGAAGCTAATACACCATTTTAAGCTTGACACGGCACTAGGTACAATTATATTAGTGGCGATCACGACAATTTTTAGGGTGCAACGTTTGCTGAAATGGTATCAGACTACTAGTGATAACAAGCAAAAGGCATGGTTCGGGTTATTAGTAACTCACATTTCGCACGTCAATTTGTAACATTAAAAGTAGTATAAAAATCGGTAACTGGCTAGGTATTGATACTATATAAATCATTTTCATTGACCTTTCTCCTGAGTCAGATTCTCAGGAAAATATTAAGTATTTATGCTTAATTATTTTCTCTTAACTCCTGTAGGGGAGAATGGCCATTCGCTCCTACAACTCCTAACTCCTTATTTTTTAGACTACGTTTTGAAGTGCGGAATTTAGGTTATCAATACCTGCTGCAATAGGGAGGCTTGAAATGGTGAGACTTGATACTTTATTTTTTTTGTCAGATAAAATCTTTGATACAGAAATTGATGTATAGCATTACTTTTGGGAAATAGTATTAGAGATTAAGCGACCGCTTACCTTCTTAAGTTGAGGAGCGATCGCTAATTTTAAATTTCCTAACCTAATTAAAAAGGAAATTATGGGTAAATTTAATCTACCCTTTCTAATTGCCAGAGAAGTTAAACTAAGCAATTCTATCACCAGAACTGCTCGTCTTCAGAACCGGACGTGAGACTTTCACCTCATCCGGCTCCTCAGTGATTAGGCCCTAATTAAAAGAGTACCTCCACTGCTATTATTAGCAGTTTTTACATCATAGTAATGTCCATAAATTGCAGCCAGCACTTTGTTTTTTTACCTTTTGAGTTGAACATTAAGTGCCTTTTCTTTGCTCGAATAAATCCAGTCTGCGTGTCTCAATAATCTAAATTGACTGCTATTGTTGCCACTACAGGAAAATTCCCTCTTGTTTTCCCCTATAGTTTGCCAATACTTTTGGCAAATCCAACGATTATTTTTATTGGGGTGTCTTCTTTTTGCCCAACCCCAGATTTTTTGGAATATTAAATTATCCAAATCCTGGAATATTTTCTTATTCACCACTACTGAGTAATAGTTTACCCAATTTTTAATCAAAGGGTTAAGTTTTCTGATTAAGGCAACTTGTGACGCAGACTTATGTTGATCTATCACCTCAGCGATTTGATAATAATGACTCCTGATACTCTCTACGCTTGGTTTAATATTGGTTTTAAAACCTAGCTTACTTTGGTTTTTACTCACCTCATATTGTTTGATATTGAATCCCAAGAAATCAAATCCAGGTTTTTCTTCACCACATATATACAGTGTGTGATAAATTCTGATTTGACTTGGTTTTAATGCCAAACATAACTCAGATAAAGATTCTGTAATTATATCTTGGCATTTTTGAACTACCTCAATATCTTCGTGAGCGATCGCCAAGTTACCTCCATAACGAATCAAACTTAAACCTTGAAATTTTTCATTAAGTATTTCAGGGTAATGTTTGATTTGTTTTTCTATACCATGGAAAGCTATATTTGTCAGTAGTGGAAAAATTACTTCCTCTGCTAAGAACAAATTTTTTCTATCCATCAGACCATCGTTTAACCAAACTCGGATTTGTTTGCGTAAGGTGGGATAGATATCTAATGTGCTTAATAGTTGTTCATAGTCGAGACAGTCAAAGCATTTAATTATATCAGCTTTAAGTAAATATTTAGGCTGAAGCTTGACACAATTAATAATTGCTTCTATGGCATCCTGACATGATTTCCCCGGTCCAAACCCGTAACAATAAGGTTCAAACTTTGCTTCCCATTGGTTTTCTAGAGCTATCTTGACAAGTATTTGCAAGGCACGGTCTTGAACAGTGCTTCTTATAGGTTTAACTTTGCGATTTAGTTTTAATCTTTTAGCCAAGGCAAAACATTTTTCTGGAGACAAAGATTTAATACCACCAACTCCTATTGTTTTATCGCCCTGGTTATTTTGAATAACCCTACGCACCGCCAATAACTTCCCATACCAGGATTTTATCAATGTTTTTTGGAGCTTACGAACTGCAATAACATCACCACGTTGAGAGGCTCTGTAGATTCTTTTCTGTAACTTGAAGACCCGACGCTCAACTTTTGACCAGTTAATCTCCCGCCACTCCTTCCATTCCCCCGTAGTCTTTAAACTCGTATTAGACATCTATATTACTTACTCAAACTCTACATTCCAAATCACCGTGTGTCCGTCTGCATATCCCATTACATTAACTAAAGGCTTTTGCTTCTGACACAATCCCTCCCAATCAAACATACGGTTAGCACCTACTCGATCAGTTATCAGTTATCAGTTATCAGTTATCAATTATCAGTACCTCTTGCTTTTAGATAGAGGCTTATGAAACTCTCAGGTCTCTCAAATATAGTCAAAAGAAGAATTTAACTTCTGACTCCTGACTCGGTCCTCCTGACTCGGTCCTCCTGACTCCTGACTCCTGATTGCTATTCAAGAGTTTTTCATGGGTTACTTCGTTCCAAATGACCTTATTTATATACCTTTAGGATGATGCTTTGCGCCGGGTTTACGGGAAGTGCTTGTTAGTCGAACCAAATCTCGCTAACTCCCTATCCTTTGCCTTTTGGCTCCAGTGTCACAGCTTATTTCACTGGCTGAACGTGACGACGCTTCACTCACATCTTCGCACTATAGCTATCCAATGGGTATTTTGCTCAATGGGAACCAACTTAAGCTGCTAGTTTTACCACATTTTCACCCCGCTTTACGGATTGATGGCTAGTCGCTACCGTAGGGGTGATGCTGTCAACCCTGCACCTGGGCGGGAGGAATCTCACCTCCAAGGTCATTTAGTTATAAGGCTAATGGCCTTACTCTGCTCACATCTTGGCACTATGACCCTAACTTTTAGCAGAAACGAATCGCACTTTGGTTCCCTTCACGACGGACTCTAGATACAACCCAGTTGCGCCATACCCAATGATCTCCACGGCTAGTAACTGCACTAGCGTTGATATCCATTAAGTCTGCCAGCTCTGAGCTAGTGATTAGATAGCCTTTACTGGCCACTTCATCAGCTATGTGTAAGGTTTCAATTAAGTTACGCAGTTGCCCAACTCTCTGCTCCCTGGGCATATTTTCCAGTAATTCGTTGTTTGTGTCATTCATAGTAATTTTCAGATTATGTTTCAGATACTACGGCTTATGATTCTATCGTTTTATCACCAATCTTGCTTAATTACTTTTGTATATTATGGGCTAACTCTGGTTGAGAATTGCCGTTAGAGGTGAAAGATTGTTTTATTCTCATACATTTTTTTAAGCTTAAGACTGGTTTGGATAGAGTATAAAATTATGTCTATAAATGCAAGATGATTGTTCCTTCAAATTTATAAATATTGAGATGAGTGGTATAGATTTTTATTTCTATATATCCCAGAACTTTATTTTGTTGTAAGTATGTCCACATTTTTCAACTACCACACACTATATCGAAGATTAATGTGGGCTTAATTTTGCCGTCCACCGCAATTCTGCAAACCTGGAAAGACCTACAACTTTGGTTTTATTTGCACATATTCTCTACAGGTCTTGAAAGTAAAAGGAGATTTGGGGTTTATTTCTTAGTTTTGCTAACCACAGTTAAAATGCTTGATTTGGATGGGGACTGCACTCAACAATTTTATTCAAAAAAGTATAGTTATACTAAAATCGTCTGGAAAACTATTAATTCATATATTTTTGAGCTGCCGCCCTACCTAGTACCTAGTAATAAATTTAATATGAAAATATTTTATAAAATTGATATTACTTTGAACGATGGAGAGTAAAAACTAAGTAGGTAGCTATAATTAAATCATAACTTACGCAAAGACACTATATATAGTAGATATTGTGAATTAAAACTATAACGTTTTAGTATATGTAGCGTTTAGAACTAAAGCTTTGAGTAGTATAAAATCAGGTAGTATCAGTATGAAATCGGCTTTGTATTAAATTTTTCACTATACTAATATCTATATTTCTATCAACCTGATTTCTTATAACATTCCAATACTACCGGATTTTATATAAGTCCTATACAAAAAATTTTAGGAGCGGGTTTAACGGAAAGCTTTGACGTAAGCACGATTTAGTTCTCACTCACTCGCCCTCTAATACCTATCCTTTACCCATAAGTCTTAGAAGTATTGTAGTGGTCTGTCAAGATTGATGTGAGGGATAGGCTATTAAATTTTCTCCCTTGTTTACTTTCCTCCCTTGTCTTCCTTGCCTTGTCTGAACCCATCATTTTAAAATTGACAAACCAGTAGGGTGGGGAGTGTGGCTTACAAGGGTATGTTTTTTACCTTTGATGTAAAAGAAGTGTGGAGAGTGTGAGTAGATTTTTTGAGTAGCTAACCAGAGAAATCAAATGGCACTCATTGCATTATTCACTTTTAGCCACCTCTGTCCTACATTTGAGAAATTGCTGGTTTCTCTTCATTTCCCTACCAGACCCCTCTCCCTTGTCTCCCGTATCCTGTAAGGAATTCAACAGATGTGGGTAAAGCATAGCTCTAATACCAGGTGTAATGAATTTGACATCTCCAGAGGTTGAAACACCCTGGATTCTCTAGTAAATCTACCGCTTAGGGGATAAATCCACATTTGCTTAAAGCCTATCAACAGACTTCTAGACTCCTCGGTATAGATCATTATCTAGCTGTGAGCTTACATTTCAGAGTGGTTTTACTCACGTTGGTTAGAGCAATCTTCTCACTGCTCTAGCTGCATTACTTGCTTTGAGCCATCGTAGGAAATTAAGTCTCCTTATACTGTCCGCCGGAATCTCACCGTACTAGCTAAAGGTCATGGCGACAAACCTTGTTTTTAGTTGTAATTTATTATCATAACATACCTTTGCTCCGCTTTATTACCCGCGTGTCGTTATTCAACCAGCCGTTAAAACGGGCTGGCTAAATTCATCCCGTCGTTTTTAGGTTTGCTACGAATCTCTGTTGCCTTTTGCCTTCTGAAACTGGTGTCTATAACTAGAGTTTTGTAACATTTTTTTTTCAAAATGATATTATATTATATTTATCTATAATCACCTACTTATCTGCTAAGTACCTGAAAAAAATTAATACAGAGATTTGCTTTAGAGAAGTTTTTACATGGATAGATTTACTCAAGACAGGCAAGAAAAAAAATGAATATAGCCGATAACTGAATGTACAAATAATTTTGTCCACCTATTTATTTAAACAGTTAGAAGTTTAATATTTTACTAATGATTTAGGATTACTATATGAGCTAAAATAACAAAAATCAAGTCACATAGCAGAAATTTCGTAGCAATTTTTGGCAACAATAATTTCTGTGGCACATTTTACTGATAAATTAGGGAAACTATGGTGAAATTCCGAGGCTGTGCGGCAACTGTAAATCGATAAAAATAGCAAACTAGAAAAAATTAATAACTGCTTGCTAATCAAAAGAATCGATGAGCCAGAACACCTAATTGTCAGTTGTAAACCCTAATTTCCTGCCTGACACGGGAAAAGTAGAATTAATGAAATACTTCAATCAAAACCCAAAAATTCAAACACAAGAAATCCTAAATTCAACTATAGAAAAAAGCAATGCATCTACAGAAGAGAACTTACAGCCATTACCCCTACAAAGACCTTTATTGTTGATAGGTCATGGTACAAGAGATGCTGAAGGAAAACAAACTTTCTTAGACTTTGTTGCAGCTTATCAAAATTTAGATAAATCTCGACCTGTAATACCTTGTTTTTTGGAATTAACAGGACCCACTATTCAAGAAGGAGTAGATAAATGTGTGGAACAAGGTTATACAGAATTATCTGCTTTGCCAATTTTGTTATTTGCAGCTCGCCATAATAAATTTGATATTACTAATGAATTAGACCGAGCAAGGCAACGACATCCTCAAATAAAATTCTATTACGGGCGACATTTTGGCATTACTCCAAAAATTCTAGAATTGTGGCGCTCTCGTCTCAAAGAATTAGACAAAACTAATTTTAACTGTTCTGAAACTGTTTTATTATTTGTTGGGCGAGGTTCGAGCGACCCTGATGCTAATGGAGATGTTTATAAATTAGCTCGAATGTTATGGGAAGGTAGTAATTATTTAACAGTTGAAACCTGTTTTATTGGCATTACTCATCCACGTTTAGAGGAAGGTTTTCGGCGAGCAAGGTTATATCAACCGCAGCGAATTATTGTTTTACCATACTTTTTATTTACTGGAGTTTTGGTCAATAAAATATTTGATATTACTGCCCAACAACAAGAACAATATCCAGATATTTCTATGACTTGTTTGCCAGAAATGGGAGTGCATCCAACATTATTGGAATTATTGCGAGAAAGAGAAATAGAGACACAGTTAGGAGAAGTAAAAATGAACTGTGAAATGTGTAAGTTTCGGTTAGCTGCTGTTAATAATAAGGAATATTCTCACAGTCATCACGACCATTCTCACTCACATCATCATCATAGTCACGACCATAATCATTCTGTAGTTGACCCCTACGCTGAACCAGAACAATATCATCAACGTATTTGGCAAGTTCCATAATAATCTTCCAGAAATGTCAAAAGTAAAAACTAAGATAAGATTTACTGAAAAATCTAACTAATAATTTGCTGTGGTTTTAATAAGAGGAATATTAAGCTTAATCTTTGAATAAAGGCTTTAATGTTATTCTTAATAAACTCAATAGTTATTTTGTTGGTAAAAAGGGGATACTTGGAAGAAATTATGGAGTTTTCTAGCAAAAAAAAAGTTCCTGAAATTCCTTTACCTCATTTGATAAAAAGTCAAACTAATTAATCAAGGATATATTGTCAAAACCTACATTCCGCACTTCAAAATGTATTATAAAAAAGGAGTCAGGAGTCAGAATTCAGGAATAAATCATAGTGGTAACTGAATAAATCAACAATTAAGTAAGCATTTATACTTAATATTTCCTCAGAATTTGACTCTTGAGAAAGGTCAATGAAGATGATTTACATAGTATAAATATCTAGCAAGTTATCGATTTTAATACTACTTTTAATGTTACAACTTGACGTGGGGAATGTGGGTCAAAAAAATGACTACAGGAGATTTAATCATACAGGGAAATAAACTCAAACGTGAGGGAAAATTAGATGAAGCAATCGCTCTCTATATACAAGCTATAGAATTAAATCCCGGTTTTGCTTTTACCTATTATGAATTAGGAGATGGTCTGGAAAAACAAGGTTATTTTGCCAAAGCTAGTATTGAGTATGAAAAAGCTATTGAACTCAATCCTAATGTAGATTTTTTTCATCAGAGTCTGGAAACAATTAAAAGTAGGAAACTTGAGCAAAGTCTTGATGTTACTTCCAATCAAATTAACTCGGATTTTGTGGTTGTGGGAATTTCCATGATTAAAAATGAGGAAGACATTTTAGAAACTTTTATTCGCCATAATTTGAACTATCTTGACTTTTTAGTATTAGCTGATAATGGTTCTACACATAATAGTAGAAAAATAATTAATAAACTTATTCAAGAAAGTCTCAACCTCTGTGTGATTGATGACGATAAAATGGCTTATACTCAAACTGATAAAATGACAAATCTCTACAGAAGAGTAGCTACATCATTCTTTCCAGAATTTATTGTTCCAATTGATGCAGATGAATTAATTCAGTCACCATCACAAGAATAATTTATTAATTCACTTTCAGCCATCCCTAAAAATGGAATAGATCTTTATCCTTGGAAAACCTATATTCCTGAACCTACTAACACAAGTCATTTACTATCAAATTTTAAATACAGAAGAAAAAAAGGGCGTTGCATATTTACGGGATGAATTGTAGGTTTGGAGAAAGAGGAAGCACAAGAAGGATTACCTTTTCTGGAAAGATTTATCCCTTGATTCAGCAATGCCAAAAAAAGAAAATCCACAGTATTTTAAAATCATTCTCAGAACTAGCAGTAGTGTTAATTATCAACTTAACATCAATCAAGGTATTCATGGAGTAACAAGCAAAAATGGCTATATTCCTAGTGTTGAATTATCAGATATTTGTCTATATCACTTTCCTATCAGAAGTTTTAATCAGCTTTTCAAAAAAATTTTACTAGGGTGGTTGGGTGTGTTAGAAAGATTTAAAAGTAGAGATTCTAAAAGAGAATGTTATCAATAGTATGACCTATATATAAAAATTATGCCAGGAGAAAAGTTTTGTGGCTCAGACTTGACATATATAGCTCTTAACTATGCACAGGAAGTGTATGGTCAAAAATCTCAAATTATTTCCGAGATGCTAGAAATAGAAATACCCGATGATGTATATCCTTCTTTTACTAAATAACTGACTAGATATAATCATGGGATAACTTTAATCTGCGGCAAAAAATTTGTTTTTATCCATCAACACTATCTAATCTAAGCAATGATTCAGGAATTAGAAGATTTAAAAAACAGTATTTTAGAGCAACGCTATGAAGATGCTCTAACTTTAATATATGAATTATACCAATTACTAAAAGTAATGCTACGCTTCAGCTATACTTCAAAAGTTAAATATTTACCAAGATTGAAAGCCTGTTAAAGACAATTATTAATCGGTTAATATTGATTGTTCGTACTTTTACTCATCCACCACCCCCCACACAGACGACACTCCTCCACCCAATTAGATATAGCATTATTTTTGATAAATGGTATTAGATGGGATGAGTCGGCAAACAAAAATTAACGCCATTGAATCTTTTGTAATTAGGATGTTAATACATCTAATAAAAAATCAATTAGAGCAGAGGTTAACAAATTCTTGGGCAGCTTCCATTCGTGGTTCATTAATTGAAATTAAAAAAATAAATCTTTAGGATAATCGAAAATCTTATTACATTAAGCAAGACCAATGGCAAACCATCTTAGAAGAAGCGATAGAAGTTGCAATTAGTGATGCTAGTCTAGAGATATTTGATGGAACCTATTCACCTTTTCAACTTTTAGATATGGTCGATCAAAATCAAGTAATAAAAATAGCTCAAAATTTACTAGATTTACTAGCACTCAGTTATAACTACTCTAAAAAAGAATTACCTACAGTAATTAATAATTTTTTGACTGAGTTGCCTCGTAGAGAAAATTGGAGACTAGGAAAATAATCATGTAGACATCTCCAAAAATTAATAAGCCTTATTCTCAAATCCTTATCAATTTTCTATAAAATATTTCTACATTTTCTTTCACCACAGATCTACGATACTTTTCAGGATGATAAGATAGATAAGGCGTTAATTTTATACAATCTATATTACCTCTTTTCTATCGCCTGTTGGCTGCTTCCCCAAAATTTTGTAACTTATCAAGTTGCAAATTTATGTATAAAATGGTGAGTAAATTTTACTATATTTACCATAGGTCTAAATCAGTCAATATTTACTCACCTCACTACGTTACTAATTTAAAATATAACCCTATTTCTCATTATTTTCTGCTTTAGTTTTTGTAGACTTCCTCGACCGAGTAGACTTTTTAGTTGAAGCTTTAGCCTGCAAAAGTTCTAAAGCTTGCTCCAAAGTCATATCTTCTACTGCTTTATCTTTGGGCAAAGAAGCATTTACCTTACCATGTTTTACATAAGGTCCATACCGACCATCATAAATACCCACTGGCTCACCATCTTCAGGATGTTTACCCAAATCTTTCAGTGGAGGTGTCGCTTTAGCACTACCTCGTCTTGATTTTTTAGGTTGAGCTAATAGCTCCAAAGCACGTTCCAAAGTAATAGTCAAAACATCATCCCCAGCTTTTAAAGAACGATAATCTTTACCACCCTCCTTACCCTGGTCGTGAACAACGTAGGGACCAAAACGTCCTAAATTAGTTTGAATCTTACAACCAGTTTCTGGGTGAGTCCCCAAGGTACGAGGTAGAGATAATAACCCAACTGCCATATCTAAAGTCACATCTTCCATATTCACACCCTTTGGCAGTGAGCTTCGCTTTGGTTTCTTCTTACTACCCTCAGACTCATCACCCAACTGCACATAAGGACCGTAACGACCAGTCATTATATAGATAGGTTTATCTTCTTCTGGATGAATTCCTAACTCCTCGGGACCTTCTGTTTTTTGCTTAAGAATTTTCTCTATTTGTTCTGGGTCTAAGTCTGAAGGAGTTAAATCTTCAGGAATAGAAGCTTTAAGTACACCTTCACCATTTTCTGCCTCAATATAAGCGCCAAACTTACCAATACAGATACGATAGCTCATCTCTGAATCAGCATCCAAATTATCTAATTCAATAGTACGGGCTAACTTGGGGTCAATATGCTCTTCCTGTTCCTTAATTTGAGTATCCAGTCCACTTTCTCCAGAATAAAATTCTCGTAGATATGGCAACCATTGAGCTTCACCCGTAGAAATATCATCCAAAGTCTGTTCCATACGAGCGGTAAACTTAACATCGACAAATTCAGGAAAGTGCTTTTCTAATAGACTTGTCACCCCAAACGCAGTAAAAGTTGGAACCAAAGCATTACTCTGAAGTTTGGCATAACCACGGTCAACAATAGTACCAATAACACTAGCGTAGGTACTCGGACGACCAATACCTTCACTTTCTAGAGTTTTAACCAAAGATGCTTCGGTAAATCTAGCAGGTGGCTGAGTTTCATGCCCAACTACTTCTATTTCTGTGCAAGTAGGATGGTCGCCCTGTTTTAGAGGAGGCAATGGTACTTCTTGGTTTTCCAAAGCTGCTTCTGGGTCATCAGACCCTTCAACATAAGCCCGGAGGAACCCAGGAAAATCTATACGTTTACCATTAGAACGAAAACCCGCATCTTCTACTTGCAAGTTAACTGTAATATTGGTTTGACGAGAGTCAGCCATTTGACAAGCTACTGTCCGTTTCCAGATTAAGTCGTAAAGAGCAAATTCTTGATCCTTCAATCCTGTTTCCTGAGGCGTGCGGAAAGTTTGACCTGCAGGACGAATAGCTTCGTGAGCTTCCTGAGCACCTTTACTTTTAGTAGTGTATTGCCTAGGTTGAGGACTCAGATATTCTGCACCGTACATTTTTTCTACACAACTCCTAGCAGCAGCGATCGCCTCATCGGACAAATGAACCGAGTCTGTCCGCATATAGGTAATAAAACCCTGTTCATATAAACTTTGGGCAGTCCGCATAGTTTGCCTAGCACCCATTCGTAGTTTGCGGTTAGCTTCCTGTTGTAAAGTAGAAGTAGTGAAAGGTGGAGATGGTTTACGTTTAACAGCTCGTTCTTCAACACTATTAACAATCCAAGGTTTATCCTCAAGTCTTTCCTTTAGAGCTTCTGCTTGAGCTTCATCCAATAAAACAACATTACGACCCTCAGCTATTTTTCCTGTATTTTCATCAAAGTCACTACCCGTAGCAACTTTTGTTCCTCCAAGAGTAACAAGTTTAGATTCAAAGGGAGTTTTTTCCTGTTCTAAACTAGCCTTTAAATCCCAATAACCCCCCTGTTTAAAAGCCTGACGTTGACGTTCTCGGTTAACCAACAGTCGAACTGCTACTGATTGTACCCTACCTGCGGAAAGACCCCAGGCAATTTTTTTCCAGAGTACAGGAGAGAGAGTATAACCATAGAGGCGATCTAAAATACGACGAGTTTCTTGTGCCCTAACTAACTGCTCATCTATATTACGACAATTTTCAATCGCCTTGCGGATAGCTTCTGGAGTAATTTCATGAAATACCATCCGCTTAGTAGGGACTTTCGGTTTTAGTAGTTGTAATAAATGCCAACTTATGCTTTCCCCTTCCCGGTCTTCATCTGTGGCCAGAACTAATTCATCAGCTTCTTTCAGAGCATCTTTAAGTTCTTTAACGGTTTTCTTTTTATCTTTAGGGACAACATAGACAGGTTCAAAATCTGATTCTACGTTTACGCCTAGATGTGCCCACTTTTCTCCTTTGTATTTTTCTGGTATTTCCTCAGCAGAAGGTGGTAGGTCACGCACATGACCCATGGATGCCTCCACGCGGTAGTCGGAGGGTAAATAGTTGCGAATAGTACGGGCTTTAGTAGGAGATTCAACAATGACAAGAGTTGACATGAGACCTTATATTGGGATATTAAGAACTGGGATTTTTGTATGCTAGTATGCACCTATGAGCAATGGGGCAAAGGGGGAGAGTTTTATTTTTTGCTTTGGTTTAGCTTTACAGGATAGATTTTTTTGTTCCACGCTATCTTAATCTTTTGTGTCTGCCAAAATCTATGTTTAATGGACATGAACTTTTTAGTTATCCTTATTAAAATTTGCTAGCATAATCAATCTTTAATGTCAATAGTATGGAGATATTGTTGCTCAAATCTTATCTCCACGAATACATCCATGGAGATAAGATTTGAGTAGGACTACTTTAACTATTTATAGTCTCCTTTAACTATTTATAGTCTCCAGTTCTCTTTTTTAGATTATCTTTATCTTTACTTGATTAAAAATCTCTAAGTATTTTATTCACATAAAAATTTCAACTATCTATCTAAAATCTGAATTTTCCACTTGTAATATCATGCTGGGATAATAATTGGTAATAGAACTCCATTCTGCTTAAGCATTTCATGTCGCACAGCGAAAGCGTTAACGCGCGTTGTGCGCCAGCTAAACACAAAACTTTCTCCTCGTTATATAGCAGTCGAAGTAAAGATTAGGACATTTATAAATGCTTAAACGAACGTCAGGGATTACTTTTAACTTTTGACTTTTGACTTTTGACTTGCGCGTAGCGCTATACCTTTTTTCTACCTTCTCTTTACTCCTGAATTCTTACTACTAACTTCTCTCTAATTATTTTTATAACGATTTAACCAGAAATGGTATGAATTATGGTTTGTAAATCATACAAGTTTGGTGTATTGTTTAGTCAATAATCTCATAATATTAAGAATATTTATTATGGCTGTTGATATTATTGACTATGAAATTAAAGGAGAATCTCTACAATTAGTAGAAATTGAACTTGACCCTGAAGAAGGAGTTAGAGCAGAAGCAGGAGCAATGACCTATATGGAACAAGGCATTGAAATGCAAACTACTACTGGTGGTGGTGCTTGGAAAGGTTTTAAGCGAATGTTGACTGGGGAAAGTTTTATGATTACCACTTTTTTCAATCAAGGTACAGGTAAAGCTAGAGTTGCTTTTGCTGCTCCCTATCCAGGTCAAGTTATTCCTTTAAATTTAACTGAATTAGGTGGGGAATTTTTGTGCCAATCTAGTTCTTTTCTTTGTGCTGCTAATGGTATTGATATTGAAATTGCTTTTACTAAAAAAGTAGGTGCTGGTTTTTTTGGTGGAGAAGGTTTTATCCTGCAAAAATTACATGGAAATGGTTTAGCTTTTGTTCATGCTGGTGGTACAATTATAGAAAAAAATTTAGCTGAAGGAGAAGAATTACGAGTAGAAACTGGTGCGGTTGTTGGTTTTTCTAACTCAATAAAATATGATATTGAAATGGTAGGTGGTTTGAAAAATATTGTATTTGGTGGAGAGGGTTTATTTTTAACTAAACTCATAGGTCCTGGTTTAGTTTATATACAAAGTTTACCTCTTTCAACTCTGGCTCGAAAAATTGTTGCTGCTGCTCCTGTCAGCAGTTAATTCCTTGAAATTATAAATTAAATATCTTTTCTGCTAGGAAAAAGAGTTGTTATCTAAATGTTGCCAGAAGAACCGCATCATAATCTTTGATTTAATGTCGGGAGAATGTCAAATAACAAAATTAATTACTATTGAAATTAAGATTCAATTATATGAATAAAATACATTTTTTTGCTACTTATGATGGGATAAGGAGATTTATAAGTAGCATAATTTTTTTTCTATTATACCAGCTTCAAA
Organism: Dapis brunnea BLCC-M229; assembly: GCF_050015995.1. NCBI lineage: Bacteria > Bacillati > Cyanobacteriota > Cyanophyceae > Oscillatoriales > Microcoleaceae > Dapis > Dapis brunnea. The sequence goes on from NZ_JBNHEP010000104.1 coordinate 13,911, forward strand.
ATTTAATAGTCAGTAGTGACTAGCTAGAAGTTAGAGAGAACAAAGGTATCAAGTAATGAAGCGGGATATAGTCCCTTAATCAGTTATGATTAAAATTCAGTAATTAAATTTCATTGGGAAGCTCTGCAAAACGGCCATTTTACAAAAAATAAGATTGTTAGGACTTACGCAGAGACCATGTATGTAGCGCTAAAAACTATAACGTTATAGTTTTTGAACTCTATATATAGTACCTTTGCGTAAGTCCTGATTGTTTGAGTAATTCCCCCATTACTTAAGAAATATATGACCGTACAAATATTCAACAAAACCTTAAATCTTCAAAATCTCCAAACTCTAATAGTATCTATACTATTACTAATTGTGGCCACTATTGTGCCAGTATCATCTGTATTCGCAACTGGAGTTTATCAAATGCCCAATTTAACGGCGGGCGATCGCACATTTATTGTTGATGATGCAGATGTTCTTAGTCGGGTGACTAAGAGTAAACTGAAAAATTCTTTAGAAAATTTGGCCAATACTACAGGAAATGAAGTTAGATTTGTGACTATCCGTCGCCTAGATTATGGTGAGACGGCAGATAGTTTTACGGAAAAGTTATTTGACAAATGGTTCCCCACTCCAGAAGCAAAAGCTAATCAAACTTTATTGGTACTAGATACTCTCACAAATAATGATGCAATTCGCATCGGTGATGCAGTTCAAGAAATTATGTCTGATGAAATTACTCAGAGTGTAGTTGACGAAACTATTCAAGTACCTGTTAGAGATGGGAACAAATACAATGAGGCTTTTTTGGCAGCTAGCGATCGCCTGACTGCTGTATTATCTGGAGAAGCTGACCCTGGTCCACCAGAAGTTAAGGATGAGCTTTCAGCACAAGTAGCAGCTACTTTTAAATCAGCAGAAGAAACTGACGATCAAAGTGCAACTATTTTGGTGGTTGTATTGCTAGTCGTTGCTACAGTTGTGCCGATGGTTACTTATTTCTGGTATCAAGGCTTTTCTGGATAAAAATTAAGGAGAATGGTTGGAGTATATTTTCTTGCCATTCTCCTTATTCAATTAATCTTGAATATATTCTTTGCCAGTTAATAAAGCTGTTTCAGCACGCAAAAATTCCCTTCCTAAATAAGCAGCATGATCTAACATTGTTACTAGACAGGGGTAGGTTTCTTCAAAAATTTTGACAGACATTTCTTTGGCAGTTCTGGCAGTAAATGTTGTGGTTTCTTGACGTTCTACTTTTCCTTTTGCTGGAATAGGTTTTCCTGTTTCTGGATCGATAGCTAAACCACGGTCATCAATGATATTAGTGAAGTGTTTTGCACAAATTAAGCTTGCTTCTCGGTCAATAAAAATAATGAAGTAACCACCTGGGTCAAGGTCTATCTGACGTTTAGAAAGCTTTTTATCAATGGTGGTTATGTCTTCAAATGTTAGATTCATAGTTCAAATTTAAAATTACCTGTATTTTATTCTACATTTTTATCTAAATTTCGGCACAATACCACTACCATAGCCCAGTCTTTTTATCGAGATAAATGCCGACCAGTATGATAACAAAGCTCATCAATAATATTAGTGAAGTGTTTTGCACAAATTAAGCTTGCTTCTCGGTCAATAAAAATAATGAAGTAACCACCTGGGTCAAGGTCTATCTGACGTTTAGAAAGCTTTTTATCAATGGTGGTTATGTCTTCAAATGTTAGATTCATAGTTCAAATTTAAAATTACCTGTATTTTATTCTACATTTTTATCTAAATTTCGGCACAATACCACTACCATAGCCCAGTCTTTTTATCGAGATAAATGCCGACCAGTATGATAACAAAAGCGATCTAATGGTAATAATAAATATTGCTGCGCAGTCAATATTGAGTGGTAGTAATTAGATATTTAAAGGTTTTGATCTTACATATAGCAATATGATTTGAGTTGTGAGATATTGGAGACTTTTAGAGAACAGGGAATAGGAAATAGAGAAGAAGGAAAATATAAATATGATAACCGCTATATTCTTCCTTTTTAAGGAACACCTAAATTCTCACATCTGATTCCTGATTGCTATATATAATAATCAAACTTGAACTAAAAGAAGAGAATATCCAGATTTATCTACACTTTTATATATAAGTAAAGAAAATAGGATTAATTATTAGTTATTAAATAGATAGATTACAGATGTCAGCAAAAATTATCCTCACAATAACTGAAGGCAGTATCAAAGGTCAGCAGTTCATCTTTGAAGAGCGTACTACGTGTGTTATTGGTCGTTCCCATGACTGTTACCCTCAACTACCTAACGATCAAGCTCATCGGACTATTTCCCGATACCACTGTTTATTGGATATTAATCCTCCTGACATCCGTGTGCGTGACTTTGGTAGTAAAAATGGTACTTATGTTAATGGCCAAAAAATTGGGCAGCGCCCAGCAAATCAAACCCCTCTGCAAGCTGCCCATCTAAATTTCCCAGAATATGACTTATAGCGGTTTTCATAAACATAGACTACAATTATAGAAAATAGAAAAACTAA
>NZ_JBNHEP010000105.1:0-45034 GCF_050015995.1 Dapis brunnea BLCC-M229
ACTGGTTTACTCACTGCTGTTACTGTAGTCTATGTTTATGAAAACCGCTATAATTCTAGGGGCGATTCGCGAATCGCCCCTACGAGCCTTCGATTTCTTAGCATACCTTTCACATTTAAGTCTGCCTTTGGCACGCCGCTTCGCGTCTACATAGGCTATAAAATCATTAGATTGAACCACGCAATACGCTACTCCTTTAGCATATTCTCTACGTTGCCTGTACGGACGTTGCATGCAACGTCCCTCTCTCAGATGTTTCTGTGCATATCTATTTCTAGCTTTGTGGTAGTTATTTGACTGCGGTTTTGCGCCTTTGTTGTACTTCTTAGATTTCTGCCTATTAGCTCTTTTTAACTGCTTTTCAGACTTTCTGTAAAACTGAGGGTTTTCTATAGTGTCGCCATTGCTATTAGCCAAGAAATATTTAATGCCTACATCTAAACCTACTGCTTTTCCTTTTGGTAGGGGCGATTCGCGAATCGCCCCTACCATTTTTAAATATGTTTGAATAGCAAATTGAGCATAATAACCGCGACTCACGTTTAACCAATGCGGAGCATGACCTAGGATGGGATGCTGAGGTTTCCCGATCTTCCAAAGCCGCAGCCTCTTGCCTCCTTCGGAGGAGCTGCGCTAACAGAGGAGCTGCGCTAACGCTAACGCTTTTCATGTCGCGTAGCGTTAACGAAGTTGTGCGGAACGCTAAACGCCATCAGGACTTACGCAAAGACGCTATATATAGCGTATGCCAAATAGAGCGATGTAGCTGCCGCACTTGCTCCGCCAACGCTTAAAAAATTATAGCGATCGCCTCAAGATTTTTGCCATTGTTAAAACAAGGGTTAAAAAACACCTATAAAATAAAAATAGCCCTAAATTTTATTGTGGGTTTTTTCAACTCTTCGATCAGATAATCTGAGAGTAATTCATGTTTTACTTGATAAATAGTTTTTCCTATTTTCACTGCTAATATGCATAAGAAATTCCAGACTAACATAGCACAGGCTATGTGATTTTTTTGAATTTCTCTCAGGCGACATTGACAAAATTCAATACCTGTTAGCTGCTTAATTTCTCTGTGAAATTCTTCAATTTTCCATCTAGTTTGAGATTCAAATTCTACAGCATAAATGCGAAGATTGACTTAAGTCATTAGTCACAATATGTTCTGTTCTGTTAGTAGAAACAGTTGCCCAGAATAGTTTAACTTTTTTATCTCTTGGAAAACCTTTGATTTTAATTATTTTACCTGATATTTTTTCTGAGGAGTTCCAACTTAATTCTCCTATGTTTTTATATTTTGCTACACCACCTGTATCATCGACTAAACGATTTATTTTCAAGGGACAATAATAAATTTTTTCCATATTATCTATCAATCCCATCAACCTTTGTGTTGCATACCAACTATCCATTAATACAGTCTTAAATTGTAATTTTTTCTTATTTGATGCACATAAAATCATTTCTTCCACATGATCTATTTTGTTTTTTTTATCAGTATCTGGGTCATAAATTCGATAATCTATCAGCCAAAATTGTTCGATTTTTGGATTAAAATATATATAATTTACTATTCCTATGCCACGAACTACTTGATGCTCATTACCACTATACTGTCGCCGAACTAATTCAATTTTATTACTATGTTTCTTGTTAAGGACTGTATCATCAAAAATTAAATAACCTTCTGTATTAGTTATGATTTCTTTTTTAACATTTCTCCACAAATATTTGCTATCAAAGTTTTCGATTTTTAAATAACGATTTATCGTGTCATGGCTAACATTTTCTAGGTGATTTGCTAAAGAGCGTGATAGTATAATTTGTCTGAGAATTTAGTAGATATTGGTATGGGATCAATATAGTTAAAATTCATCTTGTTAGCTCAAATTAACAATAATATTATTCTACAATTATCAGGGTATTTTAGCAAAATTTATTTATAATTAGCCACATATATCTATATAGAGTTAAAATCAATTATATTAGCTTATCTTTAGTATTAGTTATGATAATTTTTTTGTTCAGGCGGTCGCTATAATTTTTAAGCGTTGGCGGAGCAAGTGCGGCAGCTACATCGCTCTATTTAGCATACGCTATATATAGTGTCTTTGCGTAAGTCCTGGCCATATCCAATCGACCAAGACAAGAAATAATATTTCCTTATATTCAATCAAGAACAGTTTTAATCAGAGGTAATTATTCATTATCAATTAATGAAGGTCTCTTGGTGTGGGTTCCTTTGCGACTGTAGTCGTCGCGGGGTTGCACCGCTTTTTTATCATATCAGAAACGTTCAAATCTTCTCAAACATCAGTTTGAGGTAAGATTTCAGGTATAGTTTCTACTACAAAACTGAGAAAATATCTAGTAGGGGCGATTCGCGAATCGCCCCTACAATCTTTGATTAATATTACTGATGATGGAGCAGCAGGTAACTCTGAGAGGCGAAACTATTTTCAGCTTTCCAATCTTGGCGTTGCTAGGGACTTTATGTTGACTAACTTTAAACCCTTCTTTTGTAAACCTAGCAGTTTGAGCGTCTGTAAACCTAGCAGTTTGAGCGTCACTTTCTATTTTTAAATTTAGGAGGTTTAATAGGCCTACCTTTTCTCTGACCTAGGGACGTTCCATACAACGTCCGTACTTTGAAAAAGTTTTGATAAGCCTGGTTTAAATCATTTAAAGATTGCTACAATGGTATAGCAGAAACCTCTGATAACCACTCTCTATTTTCAGTATTTTTAGCTTGAGTGATAAACTGTTTTTGTAGTTCAGATAAGTTCAGGTTTCTTTTCTCCCGATCTATACTTTCTTGACAATAAGCTAGGCTATCATTCCCAACCACACCGATACAACCAAATAGCTTGGCCAATAGGTATTTTTGTCCCAGTGTTGGATATATATGATACTTAAATCTAGCTTTCATAACCTAACTTTTAAACTAACAACATGATAACATATCTATTCTATTGAAAAAAAACTAAAAAGTCGCCCTAGAAGGGCGAGGCTTTAAACCCAATTTTATGGTAAATACATCTGTTAAACCAGCCGTTTCCAAAGGTCGGGCTGTTTTTCCTTTCACTGCAATTGTCGGCCAGGAAGAAATGAAACTGGCCTTGTTATTAAATGTAATTGACCCCAAAATAGGGGGGGTAATGATTATGGGCGATCGAGGTACGGGTAAATCTACTACTATCCGTGCTTTAGCTGACCTATTGCCAGAAATTGAAATTGTTGTTGATGACCCTTTTAATAGCGATCCTGATGACCCAGATTTGATGAGTGATTCAGTGCGAGATAGACTAGCACGGCAGGAAGAAATTCCGATTTTTACAAGAAAGGTCCAAATGGTAGATTTACCATTGGGGGCTACGGAGGATCGGGTATGTGGCACTATTGACATTGAAAAAGCTTTATCGGAAGGGGTGAAGGCTTTTGAACCAGGTCTACTAGCAAAGGCTAACCGTGGGATTTTGTATGTTGATGAGGTCAACCTTTTGGATGACCACTTAGTTGATGTCTTGCTTGACTCGGCGGCAAGTGGCTGGAATACTGTGGAAAGAGAAGGTATTTCTATACGGCATCCTGCTCGTTTTGTACTTGTAGGTTCGGGAAACCCAGAGGAAGGGGAATTACGACCTCAGTTACTGGACAGATTTGGTATGCACGCTGAAATTAGAACTGTAAAAGACCCTTTATTACGAGTTGAAATTGTTGAACAACGTTCAGCTTTTGACCAAAATTCTCAAGAATTTTTAGAAAAGTACAAATCACAACAGGAAGAATTACAAAATAAGCTTGTAGATGCTCAAAAAAAGTTGAAATTAGTGGAAGTTGACCATGATTTACGAGTAAAAGTTTCTCAAGTTTGTTCTGAGTTAGATGTAGATGGTTTACGGGGAGATATTGTCACTAATCGTGCTGCGAAAGCTTTAGCTGCTTTTGAAGGTAATACAGAAGTGAGTATTGAGGAGATTGGTCGTGTTATTACTATGTGTTTACGACATCGACTACGAAAAGATCCTTTGGAAAGTATTGACTCTGGTGATAAGGTGAAAAAGGTGTTTAATAGGGTTTTTGGATTGGCAGGAGTAGAAGCATAATTTAAGAATTAATATTCTCAATTGTAGTTTGATTTTTCAGGGAGAAGCAGATTGATCAAAGCAGGTTTTTTATAAAAAATTGACTATGTAACAATTATCAAAAACTTGTATCAGTGCTTCTCCTAATTTGATTAAATTTTGGGTTGTTTTTCAGATAATTAAAAATATTGCATCTTTAATAATACAGCAATTAGCATTAAGTCTTCAGGTTTGTTCTTTCTTTGGAGCTAAGTTATATGAAATACAAAAAAATTCTACTACTCACGAATCACCCCATTACCGAAAAATTAAGCTTTAAAGCCTCTCCTTTCAAGGATAAAAAAACAAAAAAATTCCTTTTAATCAATCCTATCCGTTTTTAAGAAGAGGTAATTATTAATTATTGAACTCCTGAGGCTATCAATCTTTAGCAGCAAATATTAACCTATTTCATATTAGATTCAGGGATACTTAAATTAAAATATTATTTTAGGAAAATAAATTTAGTTTCTTTGATTTTTATAGAACCCCTAAGTGTATCTTTGACATTGATTTTCCTTTTTATAGCATTCGCGATATAGCTGCCGCTAGGCTCCGCCTTTCATGTCGCGCAGCGAAAGCGGAACAGAGTTCTATTGCTGAAATACTATTTTTTTAGTTGAATAAAAAGTCATATGCAGAGGCAAAAAACTCAAGATAGTTTTTATAGTATCACAATTAAAGTGAGGATGCAACCGAAAATTCTGTGGTGTGCCGATTCTTTTCGGGAGCCTAAAAAAATGAAAATTTTGGTTATTTTCTAGTGAGGAGCGATGGATGAAAAAATTTGATCGTGGAAAAACAAGCACATAAGTTTATGAGAGCTTCACAAGATGAAGATATTTCTGGTATTGCTCCTGGAGAAAATTCCTGAATATGTAATGGTCTCTGAGCAAAGAAATTTAGTTGAATAAAAAGTCATGTGTAGAGGCGAGCAACCACAGGCAATTTTTATGATATCACAATTTTTATGAGTATGTAGCTGAGCTGTCAGGGATTTTTCCTTTTAATATATTTATTTATGTGTAAAATTACAAGATTGATTGGCATTCCCATAGGACGCTTCTTTACAGGAGAGCGCGGGTATAAATACCAACATTTTGATAAACAGCAGATTAATCAGGCGATCGCTAAAGAAGTAACAAAAATATGGAAAAATTAATTCTCGGATTAGATCCAGGTTTAGCAGTATTAGGATTTGGATTAATTAAGTGTGTTTATAATGCAAAAACAGAGAAAATAGATTCTACTTCTATGGTTGATTTTGGGGTAATTAAAACCACAAAAAAACAAGAAATGGGGCAACGTCTCATCACAATATATGAAGATTTACACACTATACTAAATAACTTTAAACCAGACTTAGCAGCCACAGAAAAATTATTCTTTTATCGCATGGGCAATACAATTTTAGTTGCCCAAGCTAGAGGAATTTTAGTATTAGTATTAGCACAACATGGAATTCCATTAATTGAGTTTACACCCGCACAAATTAAGCAAGCAATAACAGGCTATGGCAATGCAGATAAATCTGATGTGCAACAAGCAGTAGCTAGAGAATTAAATTTGGAAGAAATTCCTAAACCGGACGATGCGGCTGATGCTTTAGCGGTTGCTCTAGCAGGAAGTTGGTTAAATTAGGCATTGACATCCTCCCCGGCCTAAAGGCACGCGGATTCCTACCGAGCCGTAGCTCCTCGATGGGTTGACGTTGCACAGGCTGCCGCACCCACCCCTCTTGCTCCCCTCCCGGGAGGCGATGGGGGTGGGTTACGCTTGCCTCCGCGTCCGTTTTTTGTTTCGGACTGCCCGCCCGCGACCAATATATTTATTGCTGCATTTTCATCACGGTCATGTTTTGTACCACAGTTGAGACATTCCCACTCCCTTACTGAAAGGTCTAATTTTCCACCTTTGAATCCACAACATGAACACTTTTGTGATGTTGCTTCCCACCTGCTAATCACTCTAAAATCACGACCGTATTTTTCTGCTTTTCCTTCTAAAAGTGTTCGGAACTGTCTCCAACCTAAATCTGATATGGCTCTGGATAATTTACGGTTCTAACCATACTAGATACATTCAAATCCTCTAAAGCAATTGTTTGGTTTTCACGAATTATTTCAGTAGATAATTTATGTAGAAAATCTGCTCTAGTGTCTTTCAATTTGGCATGGAACTTAGCTATTTTTAGCCTAGCTCTTTCATATCGATATGACCCCCTAGTTTTATTAGATAATGACTTGCTCAATTTTCGGTACTTCTTAATTTGTTTTTTCAACGGTTTGGGCGCTTCAATTTTTTGACCATTACTCAAGGTAGCAAAAGTTTTAATTCCTAAATCTATACCTACTGAATTATCAGTTTTAGACAACACTTCTCGTGAAGTTTCTACTACAAAACTCAGAAAATATCTATTAGCTGAATCTTTGATTACTGTTACTGATGATGGAGTAGCAGGTAATTCTCTTGACCAAACAATTTTCAGTTTTCCAATTTTGGCCAAATAAACTTTATCCTGACCAACTTTAAACCCCCCTTTGGTAAACCTTGCAATTTGTCTTGACTTTCTGGTTTTAAATTTAGGAGGTTTAATAGGTCTACCCTTTCTCTGACCTTTGGTTGAAGTAAAGAAATTTTGATAAGCTTGGTTTAAATCGTTTAAAGATTGCTGCAATGGTATAGCAGAAACCTCTGATAACCACTTTCTGTCTTCAGTTTTTTTAGCTTGAGTAATAAACTGTTTTTGTAGCTCAGAGTTAACAGGCTTCCTATCTCCTGATTTATATTTTTCCTGACAGCAAGCTAGACTATCATTCCAGACAACACGGACACAACCAAATAGCCTTGCTAATCGGTGTTTTTGTCCCGATGTTGGGTATATGCGGTACTTAAATCTCGCTTTCATAAAATGACTTTATTATTAACAATATGATAACATAATCTTTGGAAAAAAATCAACTAAAAAGTCGCCCTAGAAGGGTGAGGCTTTAAACCAAATTTTTCGGTAATTTTTATTTTTAAACTTAAACTTTAACAGACAAAAGTATCACATTTTAGGTAATCTAGACATTAATACATATTAACTAAGATTTATACTCCTGAATTATACTGCTCTTTCTATTTAAGCCTTGCTGATTAACTCTAAATTCTTTTAGAGATAAAGGCTAAAGCCTTTTTTTACGAAAGAAGTGGAAGCTTTTCACTCCTAAATGCTCACATTTGGAGCAGACAAGGGCAGAAAATCTGAAATACTTCTTCCCTGTACCTCCTCGTTAATCCTTATTATTTCTTATTCCTGGCTCTTGAATCCTACCCTCAGCAAACCCTACTTAAATGTCTTTTTTTCACTGACGGCAGGATTTTGCTCCCACTACATTCCAAACCCTAGCTTCGTTGGCCGTAAAAAGATAGATAATTGTTATCCTCAATACATCATTAATGGCTATTTTGTATTAACAAAAGACCATATAACCAAGTCAAAAGTCTCAAAAATATTAAGATTAACTTCACACTTTATTTAATTGTGAGTTAAAGTAAATAATTGTAAAGAAAGATGAGATTTTTTCACTTTCTTTGTTAATACAAGCATTTACTGTCCACCTTTTGGATTTAAACTAAATATAAAATGATAAAATTTTTTTCAAAAAACTTTTTTGTATCAATTGTAGCAATCTTCCTTGCATTATTGACTTTGGCTCTAACTCCAAAAGTTGCTCAAGCCTACAACAATCCAGATTTACTTCCCAAAGAGCAAACACCAATCATCGACCTAGCCAGAGCATTAACAGACATTCAAGAAAATTTACTAGCCAAAGACTTAGAGCAATTTGAAACAGAAACTGGCTGGAAACTTAGAGTTTTAACTCAATTTGACCGTACTCCTGGTAGAGCAGTTAAAGATTTTTGGGAACTTGATAATAAAAGTGTCTTGTTAGTAGCTGACGCTCGTGGTGGTAATATCCTTAATTTTAATGTGGGTCGCGCTCTTTATGAATTCCTTCCCCGGACATTCTGGGTAGAGTTGCAAACTCGCTACGGTAATCAATTTTTTGTGCGAGACCAAGGTGAAGACCAATCAATTATTCAATCATTAGAATCAATCCAAACTTGTTTGCGTCAAGGGGGTTGTAATGTTGTACCAGGTTTACCACGGGAACAGTGGATTTTAACTTTAATTACATCAGCTATTGGCGGAGTAATTTGTGGCTTTGCAGCTCAACCTCGTAAGCCAGACCAAGCTTTTTCTTGGCAGTGGGCGTTAATATTTTCTCCATTGTGGGGAATTTTGTTTATTGCTTTTGGTATTGGTCCGGTAGTATCAAGAACTTCAGATTGGTTGCCATTGACTCGTAATGTTGCGGCTTTTCTTATTGGTGCTTTGGTTGCTTATCTGACTCCTTTTCTGAGTCAATCTTCTCCTTCTGAAACGTAAATAATTTTATATATAGCAGGGAACAGAGAACAGAGAACAGAGAACAGAGAACAGAGAACAGAGAACAGTTGGAAAAATATTTCCTAAACAATTCTTTCTTAGCTATATTTAAACTGAAAAAAATTAAGAACTAGGAATATTTGATTTATCCAATTATTCCTAGTTTTTTTATTGTTTGAAGTTTATTTTTTGCTGGAAAGAGGAAATTTTTAATTCCTAAAATAGAGAGAAGTGATCGCTAGTTTTAATACCAATTTCATAAAATATTGCTACAGTCTCGACACGGGGAACAGGGAACATATAACAGAGAATAGTGAAAGAAAAACTGGATAAAAAAGAAGAAAAAATGCTTAATTTTGACATTTGATGGATATATACAATTAAAAATTGTAGCAATAAATCACAAATTAAGATGTAACTACCTTTTTTGAATTTGGTATAAGTTGGATAAAAATCTCTTATTTTGAACTCTATAAAATTACTATGGCAGAAATTAATCAGATTCAAAATCAACTCAAAAAATAGGTGGTAGTGAGCTATAAAAACTTGCTGATACTTACCTTCATCAAAAAATTGAACAGGTAAAGTTAATTAAATCATTAGGGTCTGTACCGGGAACTAACAAAACAACAAAAGAAACTCCAGATATTACTTTATCGAAAGAGAGCCAAAATTTAACTTCTAAAATAGAGAGAAGCGATCGCTACTTGGAAATTTAGGAAAAAGATATGATTTTTATCTCTAGAAAATTCCTCTGGCAAAAATTAATCTGATTCAAAATAAACTTAATTCTTTGAGTGATGGTGAGTTCCAAAAATTTGCGGATGTTTACCTTCATAAAAAGTTGAGCATATTGATCCGAAATACAAGGTATTATCTAACTCTGGATTCAGAAATACTATTCTGGAAAGAAGATTTCTTTTGGAAGTAACAGAAGAAGAGAAAGTTGTTCTTGAGGATAGACAAAATAAACTGCTAGAAAGTCTGATTGAAAATAGATATGAAGATATTGATTTGATGCAATTAGTGTTTAACTTAGTTACAACATTTCCCTACGAAAGACGTTATCAATTTATTGATTTATTTTGTAAGTATAATCAAAGTGTTGAGGATTTTAATAAACTTCCCCTAGAACCTTATTTTGAGAATTATAAAAAACTTTCCGCAGAATCTTTTACTTTGAGTGGTCTGAGAGTCTTAAACCGACCCATGAAAGTTATGCAGAATATCTTAAATCACTACTGCCAATTTTTAATCAAATAGACTTTATGGAACACAGAAAATATGTATAACAAGAAATTAAGTATTTTCAGAAGTGGATTAAAGATGAAAAGAAAAAGGATTTTATGAGAGACTAAATTTAAGTTGCCATAAAATTACTAATATCATTTCTTTTTGAATACCTGAAATAAAAACTTTCAAAAACAGCAAGTAGGGAGAATTTTGTTTGCGCAGCATTCCGCAAGAAAAGATACTCTGTTGAAAGAGAGAAAAATTTTTATTATGACTAATTAATTAGGGCTTGCTGATTAAATCTCAAACCATTGATAAATAAAGGAACTTGCCATTGCGTGTGTTCTAAAAGTGCCACCTTTTGGCTATCAATAGCTCAAAAAGTGAGGATGGATGAGCAAACAACAGTGGAAAAATTGAGGGACAATTGCTCCGACTAAATCTTCTGTAATCCACCATTTTTCGTCACTACTGACTACTATAAAGACCAATAAAGACTTTTTCAGCAAACCCTAATTAGGCTTGAGATTGAGATTAAAATTAGGCAAAAATCCCAATTTCTTAATTAACTATTTTTTTGTCAAAATAGTTGAGAATTATTACCCAAATTCAATCTGAATATTCAAGTTTAAGTTGAATGTTTTTCTTCAGATAAAGAAGCTTTACAACCAACTGGATAGGGGGAATGATAAGTAGTAGAACGTTTACCAAAAATAGTGTAACGATTATCTCTAATCTGCTCATAAAAGCGATCGCCCATCGATTTCGCCCCAGGTAAACTCCGATATGCTGCTACAAAAAAATTCCCCGCAGGTAATAGTCGGCCTATTTCTTCTGCTGCGTCACTACCTTGCCACCGAAATTGTGGCGCATTAGTATTAATTAAAATCATTCCCATTTCGCAATCTTCAGCAGTAATGCAAAACTGATTTAATGTTTCTAAATCTTGCATAGGAATGTACTCAAATATTTGACCCTGGTCTATAGTCTCTAATACCTGGACTAAGGTTACACATAGATTACAGTTCCCGTCGTAAATTACAATATAACTCATATCAAAATCCTTGGTAATTTGAAAATAACCATCTTTTAAATGGTAAATAAAAACGTCTAAATAGGGACAGATTTGATATAACCCTTAGAATCTCAAAGGTCTTATACCAATTCCCAAAAGCATTGCTATACTTAGGTCACACTTCAGTTATTAAGTAATTAACACAGGGGAAATTACTTTTTTGCTCTTTATTAGCCCATTTAATGTTTATTATTCTTATGTTTATTCCTCCCTACACGGAACACACAGACCACACTTCCCCACCCGATCGGGTATAGCATTCTTTTTGAGAAATGGTATTAGTTTATTTTAAACACAATCAAAATTATCACTGCTAACTCAACTTCTAGAAGTGCTTTACTTCCGCGGGAATATTTTTCGCTCTTTCCCTTTGTTCCCTACTCCCTAAATTTTTATATTGTGGTTATTCAAAGAGACATGATATAACTTTATAACTCATATCAAAATCCTTAGTAATTTGAAAACCACCATCTTTTAAGTGGTAGATAAAAACCTCTAAGTAGGGTTGGCTGAAAAAGTCTTATGGTTGAGGGTAGAATTCAGAATACGCGAATTCTGAATTCTGAATTTAGAGGAGTTAGGAGGCAGAAATATCCCTTGATTTTTCTATACCTTATCTACTCACTCATCCTAATTTTTTTAGCTCCCTAGACTGAAAATCTTGCACTTTTTTAACTATAAAAAGGCTAAAATATTTACAATGGAAGGCTTTGAAAGTTAATCAGCAAGCCCTAAATAGGGACAGATTTGATATAATCCTGAGAATCTCAAAGGTCTTAATTTATTTTAAACACAATCAAAATTATTCCTGCTAACTCAACTTCTAGAAGTGCTTTACTCCCGCGAGAATATTTTTCGCTCTTTCCCTTTGTTCCCTACTCCCTAAATTTTTTATTGTGGTTATTCAAAGAGACATGATATAACTTTATAACTCATATCAAAATCCTTAGTAATTTGAAAACCACCATCTTTTAAGTGGTAGATAAAAACCTCTAAGTAGGGTTGGCTGAAAAAGTCTTATGGTTGAGGGTAGAATTCAGAATACGCGAATTCTGAATTCTGAATTTAGAGGAGTTATATCAAATCCGGTTGAATACTTATTATATGGTTGGGGGAGATGGGGAGATGAGGAGGTAGGGAGGTGGGGGGATTGAATATTGTATAGATATAATTATAAACATATATTATATAAACGGATTCTATATTAGGAGGCAGAAATATCCCTTGATTTTTCTATACCTTATCTACTCACTCATCCTAATTTTTTTAGCTCCCTAGACTGAAAATCTTGCACTTTTTTAACTATAAAAAGGCTAAAATATTTACAATGGAAGGCTTTGAAAGTTAATCAGCAAGCCCTAAATAGGGACAGATTTGATATAATCCTGAGAATCTCAAAGGTCTTAATTTATTTTAAACACAATCAAAATTATTCCTGCTAACTCAACTTCTAGAAGTGCTTTACTCCCGCGAGAATATTTTTCGCTCTTTCCCTTTGTTCCCTACTCCCTAAATTTTTTATTGTGGTTATTCAAAGAGACATGATATAACTTTATAACTCATATCAAAATCCTTAGTAATTTGAAAACCACCATCTTTTAAGTGGTAGATAAAAACCTCTAAGTAGGGACAGAACTGAACTAAAGTTCTATAGGTGCTTTCCGACTCAACCTTTCTTCTAATAAAAATCTCAGTACAGACTTAGTTACTAAAACTAAACCTAATCTAGCTTTTGCTAATTTCGGTGTTTTGACTTTCACCTCGCCCCATATACGACACTGACCGTAAAAAGTTTGAAAAGTGGTACTAAAACAATTAGCTACTTTGACCCAATTTATAGGTTTTCTAGTGGTGGAAAGACAATATATGTAATCTAGGGTAGAAGCAATTTGAACAATTAATTCATATTCAGCATCATGTAAAAATTGTAATTCCCCATTAGATTTTTGCCAAGGTATGGGATCAGGAGTGTGAATAAACCAAAATTGACCATAGTTTTCTGGAGTTGTCGGAGCAAGAGTAATCAGACCATCCCGTTCACCCATACGCAAGAGGGAACAACAACGAGCATGACTATATTGAATAGGAAACAAATTTATAGTTTCACGAGATTGATGGTCAACATCCACCTGAAACTTTTGCTTATCACTCTTGAGGGGAACATAAGTTAAATAATTCAACCATTTAGCTATGCTCAAATCCGTTAATTTCAAGTAAATTATGCCAGATGAAATTACTTCAACCTGGAAATTTACTACATCTTTCTTTCCTTCACTATTAACTATTTCTCTACAATACTTAGCTAACTCAGTAGCAATATATATTGCTGGTTGTTGCAAAACTGGGGCTAACTTGAGAGCGATCGCTGACTTGTATATAACTCCTCTACAATCCCTAATTTGGTTCATTGGAATTACCTTCATCCTTGCCCAAACTTCTAATTTATTTTCATCGCTACAAGACCATTCCAATTTCTCCCGATATAAACTTACAGCTTTTTGCAAAAAATGTATTGCTTTACACTGAAATGATAATTTTGTCAAAATTATCACCACCTCAAATAAAATTTATCCTACAACATTCGGAAAAAGATGTGTTTTTTGCTACACTGATATAAAAGATAAGACTGATATAAACAGACAAATTAATATCTGCTCGTGTGCCCTCGAGCAAATTGATTTGAACTTAAGTCCAACTTTTAGCAAAAGAGAGTAAGAATGCAACTATCATCACATCCAGACCTACCAGAAATGTCACTAAATATACAATCTACTAACAATTCTGCCCCTAATAATAGACCATTTTTGACTTGGCAACTGATCATAGATTGGGCAGAAGAACACTACCGTAGTAGAGCTTTTACCAAAGATGAACGTATTCCCGCCCGCCCAGGTTTGTTGTATCTAATACAAAAAGGAGCAATTCGCCTAGTAGGTAATGCCCACATTAGTGCCAGTCGCAATAAGTCTAGTAAGTCAAAAACAAGTCCAATTTCAGACGAAGCTTTCCTCGGATTTGTCGGTGCTGGTCAACCCTTTGAACTAATAGCTCAGTCACCATTTACACTACAAGCTTATGCCCATGCGGATCAAACAACTGTACTTTGGATGTATTGGCATGACCTCGATAACTGGCCTCACTTCCGCAGAGAAGTTCTAGATGCTTTTAGGTATCAACATCAAAGGAAGCTTTTGTGGCTAAGTACCCTGGGTCAACGTCGTACTATCGATCGGTTATTTGGATTTATCACACTATTAATTGAAGAATATGGAGAACCCTGGATTAGTGAAGATCGGGCAGAACTAACAAGCGGTTATTATTTACCTTGGCCTTTGACCCATGCTCAAATTGGTAGTGCTATTGGTTCCACCCGTGTAACTGTGACTCGTCTTATGGGTAAATTACGCCAGCAAGGCTTAATCTATATCCAAAACGATAATCTGATCTGCTTGCCAACAGAGTAGACCTCTTGCAAAAATATTTTGTGCTATGGTAAATTGCTATTTTTGGGTCTAAGTTTGCTTGATAATATATCCAGAATTTATCAATTTTCTTGAATAATTAATAAGAGGCGATCGCCACAAAGCAAAGTCATTAAAAATAGGCAATAAAAATAAGTTCAGCTAATAATTAAAAGCTCAATTTAACTAGAGATTTAATAAATTCAACTTCAAAGTTAATTAGCTAAATCATAATTATAAAGACGAGCTATTAAGTTCGCTCTTAGTCCAAATCTTTGACCAAGATTTCGTTCATTAATGGATAATGGATAATGTATAATTACCTCTCCCTAAAACGGATTGGATTGACGCGGAGCGTAAAAATTTTTTCTTCTCAAGGGGAGATTGGATATGGCGAGGAGACCTCGCCATCCCATCCTACGGAAAGCTACGCTTTTCATGTCGGCGACAGCCGAAACGACCGCTCTCTTGGTCGATTGGAGGCCAGTGAGGAAACCTCGCCATCCCATCCTAGGTCATGCTGCCTCTTGCCTCCTTTCCTGCAGAATGCTGCCTCTTGCCTCCTCCGGAGGAGCTGCGCTAACAGAGGAGCTGCCTCTTGCCTCCTCCGGAGGAGCTGCGCTAACAGAGGACCTTCGCTAACGCTAACGCAAACGGAGGAGCTGCGCTAACAGAGGACCTTCGCTAAGGCTTTTCATGTCGGCGACAGCCGAAACGCTAATGACCGCTTGTTTCTCCTTTAAAGGAGAGGCTTTAAACCTTAATTATTCAGTAAGGATAAGAGAGAATTTTAAAGATTTTTAGTCGTCTATTAATATGTTCTACTATAATTCTTAATTGACTCAGTTGCCAATTATATTTTTTCTCTTATGAAAGTTAACTTTTTCCCTTTCTTTTTCTTGAGTAGTGTTTGACTTAATTGATGAATTTTACCTATTCCTTGATAACCTTTATCTGCGATAACTTTAATTAAATTCCCAAATTTAACTGCACTATTTTTTTTTAAAATTTTTTAAAATTATCAGTTATACCTTTTCCATTGACTAAACATAAGATTTTTTCATTTTTTTGTTGAATTACTAATTGTGTTTTTAGTGTATTTTATCTTTGTTTTCCACTGTAAAACTGTTTTTGCCGTTTTAATGGTCTTTCAATTTTACTTTCCATGACATCCATCACTACCAGTTCTTCTTCAGCATAAGTTTTCCATAATTCTTTTTTTCCCGGCAGTTGAAATTGACGATATTTAATTAAGATATTTTCAATTTTATGAACAATACGACAGACATTAGATTCAGACATTTTCCAGTCCAATCCAATATGATAATAAGTTCTATATTCTCTCAAATATTTAAGAGTCATTAAAATTTGGTCTTCAACTATTAATTTGGGCTTTTGTCCTGATTTCTTTTTTTCTTTTTCTTGAGTTTTGACAGTACGAACCATTACTCTAAAAGTTTTTTTTACCCCTGTCAAACGCTTAAATTCTGTTTATGATAACTTTTTGGCTGGCAAATATTTCACGATTAAATTAATTTGATTTGCTAAACAATTGTCTTTAATAATTAGAAAATAATTTTTCCTTGAAAACTTAATTAACTTTTTCTACTTGGCAGTCAGAGCGAAAGGAGTAAGGAGTGCTGTCCCATCACTTTTTTAGGTGGCGATCGCGCTTACTGTAGTGGTTACTCCCAAAATAAATAGCCTTTAATTGTACCACGAAATACTTTTGCAAGAAGTCTTATTTTTTGTCTATTGGCAGCTACTCCCGCATTTCTTGGAGACAACCCATGAGCTACTATATTTAGTCAAAGAGAAATTGAAATAAGGTTTTTTGATCGCTGAGGCTAGCTTGGTCAAATTATTTGATTAAAATGGTATTACTGAAATACAGAAAAAAAATATAGCAATTCCCAAAGTTATGAAGTACAGTTTTTTTTCTTCTTTTCTGTTCCCAGTTAAGTGTTCCCTGTTCCCTCAAACCTAAAATTTTGTACCTCACTAGTATGGGAATTGCTATAAATATTTATTAAGTTTTTGTAGTAAAAAATTTTGTCAAAAAAAATATTATATCCAATGAATCAAGAAATTATTAAGGTGCTTTTAATAGAAGATAATGAAGATGATTATATTCTCATTAATGATTTATTATCAGACCAGGGAAAACCAAAAATATTTGTAGATTGGGAAAATACTTATAGAGCAGGATTAGCAGCAATAGAAAAAAGTCAGCATGATGTTTGTTTAGTTGACTATTGGTTAGGAGAAAAAAACGGGTTAGAACTACTGCAAACGGCAATTATTCAGGGTTGCCAAATACCAATTATATTGCTTACAGATCGAGATGATAGAGAATTAGATGTGAATGCTATAAATTTAGAGACTGTTTGTAAAATAAGTCTTAACAGAGCAAATAATGACTAAAATCTAAAAGCGGTAGTACTTCAAGAGATTGAAATTTCCTAGATACCAGAGGTTTAAAGGTACATATATTCCCAGATTTTTAACTTACAAATAGTTGTCTTGATTTCTTCCTCCCTCCATACCTATTCCCTATTCCCTGTTCCCTGTTCCCTGTTCCCTATATCCTTTTTATATTTCCTTTACAAACAGTCTCTTAGGCGCTGCAGATTATCTACATAAGTCAGAAATTAAAGCATATACATTAGAGCGGGTAATTCGTTATGCAATTGACAGAAATCAAAGTTTAAAAGCTCTCAAAGAAAGCCAAGCTAAATTACAAGAAGCACAAAAAATTGCCCATTTAGGTAACTGGGAATACGAAATAGCTACACAAAAAATAACTTTGTCGGATGAAGCATTTCGGATTTTTGGTCTTAATCCCAATCAATCGCAACCAACTTATTCAGAATTGCTGAAAATGTTGGTTCCTGAAAGCCAAGAATTATTGAAGCAAAATCTGCCTTTAATATTAGAAAAAAAACAAGGTCGTGAATCAGAATATAAAATTATTCGACCTGACGGTAGATTTAGATATATTTCTACTCAGTCTACTGTAATTGTCGATAATAACTCGGAAGCTATAGTTATATTCGGCACAATGCTAGATATTACAGAGCGCAAAGAAGCTGAATTAGAACTTCAGAATCTTAGGCAAAAAGAGTATTTATTGGGTCTAATTCTAGACAGGATTAATCAATCTTTAAATTTAGAGGAAATTTTAAAGACAACAGTAGATTCTGTCAGGGATTTATTACAGTGTGATCGAGTAATTATTTATCGTTTTCTGCCAGGTCCAAGTGGCATTGTTGAAAAGGAATCTGTAACAGAAGGTTACACCCCCATTTTAGGTAACATTATTACCGACCCATGTTTTCCTAATGACAATGTTCTAGAACAATTTAAACAAGGTTATATTAGTATCATAGAGGATATCGAAAGCCCAGAGATAACAAACTGTCATCGAGATTTACTTAGAATATTTCAAGTGAAAGCAAATATGGTATTGCCAATCTTGATTAGTCAAAAAGAAGGAGAGAAAGAAGTATCAGAAATTGTTGTGTGGGGATTATTAATTGCTCATCATTGTAGGGAAAAAAGGGAGTGGCTCCTATCAGAAACAGATTTATTAAGGCGCTTGGCAACTCAGACAGGAATTGCTATTCAACAAGCTCAACTTTATCATCGTTTAGAACAACTAAATCAAGAATTAAAAAAAATAGCTTATATTGACGGTTTGACAGGAATTTATAATCGTCGTCACTTTGAAGAAAAACTACAACAAGAGTGGAAAAGGTTAGCACGGGAGAAAACTTCAATATCAATTATTATGGTAGATGTAGATTATTTTAAAGCCTACAACGATACTTATGGTCATCAGGAGGGAGATAAATGTTTGCAACAGGTGGCTCAGACTATTAGTCCTGTAGTGAAACGACCAGGAGATTTTGTTGCTAGATACGGGGGGGAAGAATTTGCGGTTGTCTTGCCAAATACTCCTATAGAAGGAGCACTTCAAGTTGCAGAAAATATTAGAACAGAAATAGAAGGTTTAAAAATTCCCCATCAAGGTTCAGCAGTAAGTAAATGGGTGACAAGTAGTTTAGGAGTAGCAGATAGCAACTGCTCTAATCAATCTAATCCGGAGATATTGATTCAAGCGGCAGATATGGCTCTCTACAATGCTAAAACTTCTGGCAGGAATTGTGTTGAGATTTATGATTCATCTAGGCAAAATTTGGAGAAGCAAAAACAAGAAATTAATTTAGCTACACAACTGCGAAATGCTTTGGGAGAAAATCGTTTTTGTTTGTATTCTCAGGCAATATTACCACTGCATGAGGGTGTGCAAACAAAGCTGTATGAAATTCTCCTGAGATTTTGGGATGGTTATGGGAAAATAATTGCACCAACTACTTTTCTCTCAGTAGCAGAGCGTTATCATTTAATGCCTAGAATTGACCGTTGGGTAGTTAAAACTCTATTAGCTTATCTGTCTTTGCGTGAAATTTCTCTATTATACAAAGACCAGATTT
Source organism: Dapis brunnea BLCC-M229 (assembly GCF_050015995.1). Classification (NCBI taxonomy): domain Bacteria; kingdom Bacillati; phylum Cyanobacteriota; class Cyanophyceae; order Oscillatoriales; family Microcoleaceae; genus Dapis; species Dapis brunnea. The sequence goes on from NZ_JBNHEP010000105.1 coordinate 18,828, forward strand.
TTACAGTTAATCTTTCTGGAGCTAGTATTAATGATTGTTATTTTCTAGAATTTATCGAACATCAATTTGCTTTTTATCAAGTGCCTCCCCAACAAATTTGTTTTGAGATTACTGAGACTGTAGCTATTACTAATTTAGAAAAGGCAGCCCAGTTTATTCAGTCTCTTAAACAACTAGGTTGTAGTTTCGCATTAGATGATTTTGGCAAAGGAATGTCTTCTTTTTCTTATCTGACAAATTTGCCAGTAGATTACCTGAAAATTGATGGGATGTTTATTAAGAAGATGGAAGAAGATTCCGTTTCTCAAGGAATAGTAGAGGGTATTCATCATATTGGTAAGACAATGGGTTTAATTGTCATTGCTGAATATGTAGAAACCGAGTCTATTTTCAGCAAAGTCATTGATTTAGGTATTGACTATGGTCAAGGGTTTTATATTGAGAGACCAAATCCCCTAATACCAATGGTAAATTATTAGAAGTCAGAAGTCAGAAGTCAGAAGTTATATCATGTCCGGATAATTAGTGATGAAAAAATTTTCTGTTCCCTATCATCATTTATTTATTATTCAGGACTTACGCAGGGGTAATATATATAGAGTGCAAAAACTGTAGCGCTATAGTTTTTAACACTACATACATGGTCTCTGCGTAAGTCCTATTATTTATAGGTATTCAACCGGACATAATATTAGAAGTTAAGTAGGTAGGCACGAATAAACATCACTATGTAACGAAATGTTAAAGCAGTTGAAACCCTTGATATTGCTTCCTTCCTTGATATTGCTTCCTTCCGCTCCGCTTCAGTCGCTGCGGACGTACTTGTAAATTTTTTCACCTACCTACTTATATCATGTTCGCTTGAATACTTACAATTAGGCTTGTAGTTTTGCTCTAGCCCCAGATACATATTTAGCAGGCTAAAGCCCAACTACAAACTAACACTTTTTATAACTGATTATCCGCAATTCGTAGCTCCCCTGGAGGGGGTGCATGATATTAGAAGTAATCTCTGAGTGAGGAGAGAGCATTTTTGACATCCTCCCGTTGGGCTTACAAGGAAATCGCGGGATTCCCTAACATCACTGATAGGGGCTTTCTGCTGCCTCTTGCAGAGGAGCTGCGCTAACATAGCACCAGCTTCCAAGGCCGAACCTCTTTCTGGTCTTACGGTCGCTCCAGAGACTGACACTACTAGCCTAGTAGCCTAATTCTATTAACAATAGCATCCTATTGTAAAAACCGCAAGATTGATTGGTTTTCATCCCGAGGCTCTCCTAATAGCTGCCGCTAGGCTCCGCCAACGGGAGAGCGCGGGTCTTCAACCAACATTGAGATAAATGTCTGCGCCCTATTTGTGTAGTGCTATAAATTATTAATGGAAGTTTAGCTGAGGAATTTATGACTATTGAGGTTGACTATATTTTCCCTCCAGAGGTAGATGCTGAAAAGCAAGGCCAAATTATTGCAGTGGGTCAAACCGCAGGTACTTGGGGTACAAATTTTGCCCATAGAGAAAAGTTTTTGCATTCACATTTAGGGAAAGTTGTCAAGGGTGTGACTAACCCAGAAGGGGATAGCATAGTAACTGTTGCTTTTCCAGAAGCAAATGTGGAAGGGGATATTCCCAGTCTTTTAACCATGATTTTTGGTAAATATTCGATGGCGGGTACTGCCAAAGTAGCAGCAGTGCGTCTGCCAGAAAATTATGGGTTGCGTCCAAAATTTGGGATTAAGGGTATTCGGGAAATTTTGGGAGTAGGTGTTCGCCCGCCACTGATGGGAATTTTTAAACCAGCGTTAGGGTTATCGACCAAAGACTATGCTTCTATTTTAAGAGAAGTAGCTAATGCTGGTCTGGATATTATTAAGGATGATGAAATTATGGGAAATCTTGAGGAAGCTCCCACCCTCATTCGTCTTCATGTTTGTCGCCAAGTGCTGGAGGAAGTTAAGGAAAAAACGGGTCGGACGGTATTATATGCTATTAATGTTACGAGTAAATTGGGGAAATGTTCTAATCCACTGGACACGGCAAAATTATTAGTGCGTGAAGGTGCAAATGCACTTTTACTGAATGTTTTATCTTATGGTTTTTCTGTATTAGAAAGTTTGGCTGCTGACCCAGAAATTAATGTTCCGATTTTTGCTCATCCAGCTTTGGCAGGGGCAATATGTGCTGCTCCTGACTATGGTATTGCTTATCCGGTAGTATTGGGAACTTTGATGGCTCATGCTGGTGCGGATGCAGTTTTGTATCCTGCTAGTTATGGCAGTCTAGGTTTTGACCCTACTGAGGAAGGAAAAATTCGGGATATTCTCCGAAGTCGAGATGTGTTTCCTGTTCCTGCTGCTGGTATTAAACCAAGTGTAGTACCTCAAGTTTTGAAAGATTATGGTCAGGATGTAATTTTGATGGCTGGTACAGGAATTATGGATTATCCTGATGGTAGAGAGGCAGGGATAAAGGCGTTTTTTCAGGCTTTGGGTTTGGAGTCAGAAGTGAGGCAGTAGGGGATTGGTTCACAAGGGTGGGTTTTTTACTTTCTGGTTGTGAATAGACAAGGAAGACAAAAGATTTATTACAAAAGTTTTTCATGATATAATAAAAATTTATCCATTTTTTTTACTTGCCTACAACCAACTATCATATAAAATCTGGTTATAGAGTAATCATATCCATTACTTCCTCTTAATACAGATGTTCCATTGAATACGAATTTAAAAATTCATTTTATTCAAATTCTTTCTTTATCCAGAATTTTGAATTTTGAATTCTCAATTCTGACTCCTCGACAATACGATAACTATAACACTACGTCTTTTGGTGTTTGACAATAAATTTGGATGATAAGGGAACAGGGAATAGAGAACAGGAAACAGAAGAATATCAAGAGCGTATTTGCGTAGCGCTATAATTACCGAATAATTAAGGTTTAAAGCCTCTCCTTTCAAGGAGAAACAAGCGGTAGAGGGAGACCTCGCGCTATCCCTCTCTTTCAGAGCCGCTCCGAAGTACGCCATATCCAATCTCCCCTTCAGAAGAAAAAATTTTCCTTTGAGTCAATCCTATCTGTTTTCAAGGACAGGTAATAATTAATAATTAATTATTAATTGTTGAACCGGGTTCTATATCAGATTGGCGATCGCCCTCGAATTTAATTATTCAAAAAAATGAGGAATTCCGGGGTTCTTGTCAGGTAAATTTAGACAAAAAAATAGCTTTTTATTATACCACAAAGTTTTTTTGCAAGAGGTCTAAGGAAGACAAACCAGAAAAAAGCAATTGTCATTGCTAGATTAAGTTCTTGTGTAATAGATAACTAAATTTCTATAAGTTTTAATTTGGAGGCGTTTGTGCTTCCTTGTCTACTTTCCCCAACTCTACCAAATATTACCCACTTTTATAATAAAAAACATACCCTTGTAAAGTAGGAGTAGGCGGAGAATTAAATAATTAATAATTAACAATTAATAATTAATAATTACCTCTTCTTGAAAACGGATAGGATTGATTAAAAGGGAAATTTTTTTCTTTTCAAGAGTAGATTGGATATGGTGAGGAAACCTCGCCATCCCATCCTACTGACTGCTCCGCAAACGACCGCTTTTTCTCCTTTAAAGGAGAGGCTTTAAACCCTTATTTTTCGGTAAACATAAGAATAATTAACATATTAGGTCGCTAATAATTATCAAAAAGGTTATTGGGCTAGTGTTAATTACTTAATAATTGAAGTCTCACCTAAGTATAGCATTACTTTTAGACATCTCCATCAAAGATGAGTAGGGAGTGGAGAAGGCAAATAACTGATAATTGCTCTACAATAATTAATTTTATTTTTTATGATTGGAGATGTATTTTTGTAATTAGTATTAGGAGTTCAATAATTAATAATTAACAATTAATAATTAATAATTACCTCTTCTTAAAAATAAGAGGATTAGTTAAAAGGATTTTTTTTCTTTTTTTCTCCTTAAAAGGAGAGGCTTTAAACCTTATTTTTTCGGTAAGAGAATTGTAAAAAAATTGGCAATTAGGTCACTGGAAAATTTTTTTTATACCGAATTAAACGTATTTAATATAAAATGATAAAAATGTTCGATAAATCAAAACCAGTTGTTTTCTGTGACTTTGACGGTACTATTACTGCCGAGGAAACTTTTGTGGCAATGTTGAAGTATTTTGCGCCAGAAGTTTCAGCTCAAGTTATGCCAGAAATTTATCAATTGCGGATAAGTCTACGGGAAGGTGTGCGCCAAATGTTGGAAGCTATACCTTCACAACGTTATTCGGAAATAATTGAATTTTCCAAGACAAAGCAAATACGACCGGGGTTAGTGGAATTATTAGATTTTCTTGACGCTGAGGGAGTAAAGTTTGTCGTGGTTTCTGGTGGAATTAGAATTATGGTGGAGACGGTATTGGGAGAATTGGTAAATAGGGTAGAAGCTATTTACGCTGTGGATGTCAGTAATGGAGGTAATTTTTTGCAGGTACATTCTGACTTTGAAGGAGAGACAGAGTTAATGGCAAAAGTACAGGTGATGAATTTATATGATGCTAGTGAAAAAATAGCAATAGGAGATTCAGTAACAGATTTGAATATGGGTTTAGAAGCGTCCTTGGTATTTGCACGCGATCGCCTAGCTAAGTATTTAGATGAAAGGCAAAAGTCTTATATATCTTGGGATGATTTTTTTGATGTGCGTCAATATTTAGTTAATCTTTGGCGGTAATGTAGTAGGGATTAACGGCCACCCCTACTACATATGGTGATTCTGTGTAAGTCTCGAGTCTCAATATTATCCAAATACTAGAAGTAAAGGATAAGGAGTAGGGAATAGTAATTTGGGAAACAAGGAATAGAAAAGAAGAAAAATAACTGTACTTTAGTAGATATCTTCAATAATAAAAAATCCAATCAATTATTTTCCTTTATTCCCTATTCCCTATTCCCTCTTTTCTGGAGATGTCTAGTAATTTCAGAAACGCTATAATGTAGGCGGCAAAAATGAAAATCAAATTATCAAGAAAAACTCTAATGAATACAAATGCAAAAAAGTTTAGTAGTCAAATTTCCCGCAGAAAAATACTAAATTATGGCAAATTTGCTCTAGGAACAGGAGTAACGACTTTAGCTGTTAGCTGTCAAAAAGAAAATGTTCGGCAACCAGAAGCAACATCAACAACACCTGCCCAAATTAAAGTTTCTCCAGAAATGTCTCCAGATGAAATTTTGGAAATATTAATGGCAGGAAATAAAAGATTTGTTGAAAATAAACGTACAAATCCTAATGTAAGTTTTGCCCGATTAACAGAAGTTGCTTCTGGTCAAAATCCCTTTGCTAGTATTGTTTCTTGCGCAGATTCTCGTGTACCTGTTGAGATAATTTTTGATAGGGGTTTAGGAGATTTATTTGTTGTTAGAGAAGCTGGAAATATTGCTACTCCTGAAGAAATTAGTAGTATAGAATTTGGTACTTTGGTGTTAGGTTCAAAAGTATTAATGGTATTAGGACATGAAAATTGTGGAGCAGTCAAAGCAGCAATGGCTGGAAAACCTGTTCCTGGTCAGATTGGTAGTATAATTGCTACAATTAAACCTGCTGTAGAAGCTGCTAAAGGTCAACCTGGAAACCCTGTAGAAAATACTGTGAAAGCTAATGTATTTCAATAAATAAAAATCATAAATTCTTCTCCAGTAATTAGCCAGTTAGTGCAAGAAAATAAACTAAAAGTTGTGGGTGGTTATTATGATTTAGACCAGGGAAAAGTTTATCTAATAAATTAAAAAAGGGTAAACATTCAGGAAGAGGTTTTCAATAATTAATAGACCTCTCCGGAAAAGAGGGAGTAGGGAGTAGGGGCGATTCGCGAATCGCCCGTATGGGAGTAGGGGGAAATAATTAATGATTTATGGACGATAATTGATTTAATTATTAATTATCGGAGATGTCTAACAATTAATAATTACCTCTTCTGTAATAGAAAGATTGACTCAAAGGAATTTTTTTTCTTTTATCCATGAATGGAGAGGCTTTAGATCTCAATTTTTCGGTAACTAAACCCCTAGTATAAGTTACATTTCCTTAACTAATTATCCAGAAATGATGAACAATTTCAGCAACTTTCTCAAGAAAATAGTCTATACTCCTTGTAGGCGGAAATAAGTTAACCTATTTCCGCCGAGTGGTCTGTCAAGATTGATTTGAGGGATAAGCTATTAAATTTTCTCCCTTGTCTATTTTCCTCCCTTGTCTTCCTTGCCTTGTCTAGACCCATCATTTGAAAATTGACAAACCACTAGTCCTATAAAAGAAAAAGATGACCATGAAACCATATTTCTTTGTACTTTTAATTGTATCCACAGTAATCACAATGGCTGGTTGCACTAACCCTCAATCTACGCCAACAGTACAGGCTGCGCCATGCGAAAATCCTGTCACAGAAAACGATGTTCTAGCTGCACAGCAAAGCTGGGGCAAAGCCATTGTCGCCATTGGCAAGGCAGAAAACCCAGAAGCAGAAGCACAAAGTACTCTTGACAGGCTTTATGCTTATGATCTTGGTACGGTTTTGTTCAAACCAACACTGGCCAGCGATGATCCGTTCAGAGGCACGGAGAAAGAGGCTTTGTCTTATTTTGTCGGCGGCAGCATCAGGGAAGATAAAGGTTTTGCTCTTGCCCCCTATAACAATGTGCGCTTTGAGAATGAAGGAATTATTACCCAGTGCAATACAGCCACCTCAATGGGTGAGTATTTTTTCACCAAAACAGACGGTAGCGAGATCAAGGTAGAATACACTTTTGGTTATGTTCGCGATGAAAATGGCGAGCTGAAAATCAATCTGCACCATTCATCTCTGCCGTATCAAGCGCAATAAGGGCGATAGGTAATAGGGTCAAATATAGCGAAGCTGTCACCAGGGGCAATCTAGGAATGAAAGTTTTACTCTGTAAGCATCTCAGAAACCGATATCTTCATAATCACATCCAATGAAATATGGCACAATATTAAAATTTAAGTGAATTTATGTGAATGGCTAAAAAGCATATCTGCTAGTTGTTTTACTAGCTTTTGCGTACCAAGTGCGCTACACACTCCCAACCACTGAAAACTGCAATAATATCTAAATTTCCCTCTATGACAACTTCGCTATATTTACCCCATTTAGTAATAAGTTGTAGTATTTTATTATAGGGTTTTGGAAACCAAAACCCTTTTTTACTTTGGTTTGGAAACCAAACACCTACAGTGTTTTTTCACAAATCATTTAAGATTGCTATAGCTGATAGCTAATAGCTGAATGCTTAAGCTATAATAAGTCAAAATTTACGTTCAATTCTCAAAGGTTGACCGGGAGAAAGTTTTTTAATCTCTTTTGTTAAATCATCCCAAGGCTGTAATTGATTAATTTGAAAAGTGCGACTCATTACAACATAAATAGAGGTTTGGTCACAACCAATACCTGCATTAATTACATTCAACCAAGACTTAGCAAAAAGTTCATCTGTAATATGCCAACTTCCATCTTCATATTTAAAATAACGCATGAAATAAAAAGGTGCATCTTGTTTACCAGTAATCAGAATTTTTTGTAATATTTTTCTAATTAAATTTGGGAAAAAACGCCCAAAAGTTAACATTACTAACCTGAGAATTATTAACTTAAGAGGTGACATTTGAGTTTGTTTTGCCCAACCCATATTAGCAGAAATAACTATTTCATCCTGAAATATTTTCACATCATAATCACCGTTCAAATGACTAACTGCATTAAGAATTTTTTTACCTTTTCTAACTTGTAGTGATAAATGAGTATCAGAAGCCACTAATTTTTGGTCACGAAATAACTTAAAAACACCACCTTTATTCAGACTCACATATAATTCTGTTCCTGGTCGTCGTTTAATCAAAATTTGAGCTTCTTTTAACCAAATACTAGCAACATCACGATTCATATCAACAGGTCTTTCAGTAATAAAATCTCGCCATGCCAACAAATAATTCCAGGTATGATGACCAATAATATGATCGTCAGCATAACAAGGAGCTAAACCATTTTTTAAACCTATTAAAAATTGGTCGTTAATCGACAAAGCACCAGGCAACCATTTACCGACTAATTCAAATCCGTGAGGAAAAAAGTTATAGGTATTGCGACTAGCATATTCTCCACCAAAAGAACCATCAGGATGAATAAATTGGGCAGCTAATTCGACTGCTTTAGTAATAATATCTTTTAATTTTTCACTCTTGTTTAATTCATAAATTCTGGCTAAACAAGATATTGTGAGAGTATGATAACCAGGATCAAAACCGGAATATTCTGTAAACCATCCTTCCTGACTCTGCCAACTTAATAATCTTTCAAGACGGGCTGCTTTTGCTGTATCCCATTTAGAAGTTTCTAATAATCTACTTAGTAATTCCAAACACAAAACAATTAATGCTTCATGGTTAGCCAATTTGCCACTTTCATAATGATGAACTAACCAATCTGCTCGTTTCTCAAAAAAACTGAGAATTTCGTAGTTATTTAATCCTAATATTTGATAACTTTCAATACTAGCTAATAAAGAAAAAGCTGTTGCTCCACTAGCTCGTTCAAATGGGAAATAATCATCACAAGAACCGTCAGTATGAGCAGTATGAGCAGCATATAAAATTCCGGCTTCTACCCATTCATGTATCATTTCCTGAAGATAATATGGATTATTAGGAATTTCTAAACTATAAGCTAGAGCTAAAGGCAAGACAAATTCTTGAGCCATACCACTTGGAAAATCTATAATTTTATAATGCCAAAAATTGCGGTCAAAACACCCGTAGGTTGGGCTATGTAAATTGCGGTCTAGTAATGTCAAAATTTTTGGTATTTGAGCTAATGCTTCTTGAGCAAATAAGTATCTCATCTGATTTTTTTCGGTATTAGCTATGTCATTTTTGCTGGAGGATGAATGAGATTCTATATCTGATAAATCAGTTTGATTAGTTATGGGTGACTGAGGATTTTTCATATCTATAGTTTGATTGATTTTCTTGTTAATATAGCAATTCCCAAAAAGCGTGAGGTACAAAATTAGTAATTTTTAGGGAGTAGGGAGTAGGGAGTAGGGAGTAGCAATTCGGGAAACAGGGAATAGAAAAGAAGAAAAACAACTGTACCTCATTAGCTTGAGAAACGCTATACTTTTCTCTAATTTATATAAATTAGCAGTTAGTTATCAATTTATTTTTTTGCAGTATCAAAATGAAAGTCTTATATAGCAACCCTATTTTATTCCTGTCAAAAATCTTACTGCTTTTTAGGGAAAACTTAACTCTTAACTCTTAACTGGTAAGAGTTTCAGTTTTTTTATTTACTTTTTGATTACCCGCAACCTATGCGCGGATTGCTATATAGCAACCCTAAATAATTTATAAAAAATTAAAAATCTGCTCCTGCTTTTAAACTAGCTTCTAAACCTGCCATAAATGCTTTGGCTAAACCTTGGTTTGTGGGGAAACTAACAATGCAATCTACTCCATATTCTTTGGCAACTTCAACTGTTCGATCTTGACTACCATCATTAATTATTAGCCATTCAATAATATCTACTCCTGGTAGTTGTCGAGCCAAAGCAGTTAGAGTTACTCCTAGAGATTCTTCTTCGTTGTAGCAAGGTATTTGAATAATTAATTTTTTCATTGGATAGATATTTTTCCGACGTTGCCTCAAGGAACTTTAATAGAATCTAGAAACGTAAGTATTCAGCTTTTGAAATAATCAAGCAAGGACTAAGATTAGTTGATGAAATTTTTTTCCTGCGGAATGCTGCGCAAACATATTTCACTCTTTGGAAACTAATTCCTCCTTCGGTGTGATAATAAGTTAATAATTTATAGCTGTTTTGCTACCGCACAACTTCGTTTTGCTGGCGCAAAACTTTCCTAGGTCATGCTCCGCAAACGCTTTTCATGTCGCGGAGCGAAACGGCTGTCGTCAACATGAAAAATGTAGTTCATCTGTAGGAAGCTAGCTGACGGCTGAATGCTTACCTAACAATTAAATATTATAATTTTGAAACAGACTATCACTATTTGGTCTTTAAAGACAAAATAAACTTTTGACTTTTGATTTTTGACTTTTGATTTTAACTTTTTTTTGGACTTTACCTGCTTGTGTTGCTATCTCTACTACCAACTCCAATAAATTTTCTGAAATTTTATAATTCAAGATAAAACCTTTACGGAAATATACTGACACTGGATGAAGGATATATATTAAGGATTAATTATAGGTATATACAACACTCAATTAGTTATGATAAATTAGGGAAGAGTTAACATAAACTGAAAATATTTGAGAGTTAATTTATAAATACGATCAAAAGAAAGCCTGATTTTGTCTAAAGTGAGGTGGCGATCGAATAAGTTAATCTCCAAAAGTTAGCATTAACTTAGTTAACGCAAGATTCCTAAACTAGAGATTGCTAGGATGGGTCTAACTGTTGGGTCAACTCAAATAATGGCTTTCTGTTCCCTTCCCCTCTTCAATAATTAATAATTAACAATTAATAATTACCTCTTCTTATAAAGAAGAGGATTGGCTAAAAGGATTTTTTTCTTTTTTATCCATGAATGGAGAGGCTTTATACCTGAATTTTTCGCTAATCAAAATAACAGGTAGCAGAAATTCATTTATTTACTGTATTAATTAGCTCTGGAATTCTATAAAATTCCCATCTAATATTTCTACTAACTACAAATTCTTATTTATAAGTTTTTTATCAGGGTAAGCATCAGTTTCAAATAGATTACAAATATCTATCTTAGACACAGGTTATGGAGTCTAGGAAAAAAACTCTGAGGAAAAAAACATGAATCAACAACAAATTCCTAGTTATATCGGTCTAATTCAATCCTTATTAGTTTCCCCTGCTGGTAATGAAAATAAAATTTTACAAGCTAATCAAGATTTACTAGATCGGGGATTAGTTCAAGTAATGAGAAAAATAGCGAAAATCAAGAAAAAAATAGGTAATTTGAACGCCCAATGGTTGGAAAATTTGGCAACAATGTTAGAGATAAATTTAGAAGATGCTTCCCTTTCTGTAGATGAGGAAAAATATCTAATTTTCCTGATGCATATATTACAAGTAATTTCAGATAATGACGGAAAACCTGAAGCTGCCTATTCATTATTAGAATATAATCAGGATCGGCTCAATGAAAATTTACTAAGAGTTCTCAAAACTTGGGCAGGGGTAAATCTGCCAAAAATGGAACCAAAATTAGCACAAAATTTTGCTCTAGATATTGTTAATTTCAGTAACCTAATTCTACAATTTACTCTGGGTAATCAAGCTAATAATGTGGAAATAGCAATAGCAGGTTATGAAATTGCTTTAAAAGTTTTACCCCGTCAACAATTTCCGAAAATCTGGGCAACTATTCAAAATAATTTAGGCAGTAGCTACCAAAAACGTACTATTGGAAACCTAGAAGAAAATATAGAAGTGGCGATCGCTTGTTATTATGCAGCTCTTGAAGTTCGGACTAATTCTGCATTGCCTCAAGCATGGGCAACTACTCAAAATAATTTGGGAAATGCTTATCAACAAAGTATTGCGGGAAATAGAAAAGAAAATTTGGAGAATGCCATTAGTTGTTATCAGAAAGCTTTAACTGTTAGAAGTTTAGAAAAGTTGTCTCAAGAGTGGGCTAGTACTCAAAATAATCTGGGTAGTGTTTTCCATGAACGTATTGCTGGAGAAAAAAAGGAAAATATTGAAGAGGCGATCGCTTGTTATAATTTTGCTCTCAAAGTACGGACTCAGGAAAAGTTTCCTTTAGACTGGGCAACTACTCAAAATAATTTGGGAAATGCTTATTTAGATCGGATGGTGGGAAATAGACAAGATAATTTGGAAGAAGCGATCGCTTGTTTTGTTAGAGCGCAAGAAGTTTATACTCAGGAAAGTTATCCTATTTATTGGGAAATAATTTCTCATAATTTGGGTATCGTCTACGAAGAACAGAGTTTAAGAAAGGTAGGTTAATTACAGACTATTAATTTGGTGGTTGTTGCGGTTTTTACTGTAGGGATGTTAGATGCAACGTCCCTACTTTTCTAAGATAATTTTTATTCCCTGAAATCTTTGGTTAGAATATTACTATATATTCTTATCAATCTACTTATTGCTAAACTATTATGAGATTTATCAGCCCTAAAATTGATTATGCCTTTAAAAAAATATTCGGCTCTAATCAATCTCAACAAATACTTATCAGTTTTCTGAATGCCATTATTTATGATGGTGAAAATATCATCCAATCCTTAACAATTAAAAATCCCTATAATCCCAGTAAAATAGAATCTTTAAAAGATACTTATTTAGATATTCGAGCCACATTATCTGACAAATCAATAGTCATTATTGAAATGCAAGTTTCTCGGATGCAAGCCTTTAACAAACGGGTAGCTTATAATTTGTGTAAAACTTATGCTAATCAATTAGAAAAAGGTGAACTTTATTTTCTGCTAAATCCAGTAATAGCTGTGACAATTACTGATTTTAATATGTTTGATGAACTTCCGAAAGCCATCAATAGATTTGTGTTTAAAGAGGAGACAAAAAATGTTGCTTATATAGGGGATGATTTAAGATTGATATTTGTGGAATTACCAAAATTTCAGAAAAAATTAGAGGAATTAGAGAGTTTAATTGATAAGTGGATTTTCTTTTTAAAAGAAACTGCTAGTTTAGATATAATTCCAGAACCTTTAGGGGAAGTGCCAGAAATTGAACGCGCTCTAAATATTGCCAATCAAGCTAATTTTAGTAGGGAAGAATTAGAGGAATTTGATAGGCGAGCGATTATGTTTCAAGATGAAAGAGGGAAAATAAATTATGCAAAAGAAGAAGGTAGAGCAGAAGGCAAAGCTGAAGTCGTAATGTTGTTAGTTAATCAACGTTTTGGAGAGGTTGATAAAGATATTAGCGATCGGGTTTCTAATTTGTCTAGTGAAAATCTAGAAAGTTTAGTTAAGGCACTTTTTGATTTTAATAGTCTGGCAGATTTATTGAGTTGGTTGGAGAATCTGTAAATTTAGTTTTAAATTATCACTTTGGTTGAAGTTTTGGAAATCTCAATTTAGGTTTCAAAGCTCTAAAATCTTACTTTTGACTTTTTGTTGCGTTAAAATTAAATCACTATATATTCTCTTGAAAATAATTAAATGGACTTAGTAAATATCAGTTCGATTGTTATTCATGCTTTAGCATCCGGTGCTGCATTAGTTGCTTCCTCTGTAGCTAGAGAAGAAATTGTGGTCAAGTATCGTTCCCTGAAAGAATTTATTGGGGAAAAGTTTGGACCAATAAAACCAGTAGACCAATTGGAAAAAAGGCTAAGTGAGGAAAGGCAAAAATTATTAGCAGAAGATTTAGGGGATGCTATTGAGGCTTTGCCAGGAACCCCAAAGGAAATAGAGATTGTTATTAATCAGCTGCTTGGGAGAACAAAAGCTCTTACAGAATCATTGGAAAAAGTACCACAAGCAGAGTTTGATGCTGTAGGTATAGACATAAAGAGTGTCAAAGCAGTTAATGTCAAGATTCAAAAAGTTATCTCTGAGGGAGGAGCTACAGGAGTAAGGATAAAAGGAGAAGACTGGGAATTGAAAGGGGATATGACAGTAGAAAATATCACATTAAAAAAGTAAATCCCCCTTCCTTACCTGTCACACCCTTTAACTCAGCAGTTAGTCTTGATTTTGATAACTCTCAAGTACGCGATATTAATATTCGTGATATTAATATAGGTACAAAAACAAAAGGACTACCAAGGAAGGGGCAACCAGCAAATTTTCCTAATAACCTGAATAAACTACGCACTGGTGCAGTCAAATTTGTCGGTAGAGATGGAGACCTCAAAATATTACATGAACAACTTCAGAAAAATGAGCGAGTCTCCATAACAACAGTAACAGGGATGGCAGGAATTGGCAAAACAGAATTGGCACTCCAGTACGCTCTCTTGTCTAGAGAGAAATTGACTTATCCTGGTGGCATTTGTTGGATAAATTTTGGGGAAAGGAGTTTTGTAGAACAGTTATTAGATTTTGCCCAGACTCAGCTAGGGCTATTTCCGGCTGAAGATTGGAGTTTAGAAAAGCAGCTTGACTACTGTTGGTCAAACTGGCAACCTGCGGGAGATGTGCTAATTATTTTAGATAATGTAGATAATTATGAGGAAATTGCAGATTATTTACCTCCACAGGAAAAGCGTTTCAAGTTACTAATTACTTCCCGCAGATATTGGTTGTCAGAATCATTTGAAAATTTGCGTTTGGAAGTATTGGATGAGGGTGCTGCCTTGGAGTTGTTGGTGGCGTTGATTGGTGAGTCTCGCGTGGCGGAGCAAAGAGAGGAGGCAAAACTACTCTGTCAGTGGTTAGAATATTTACCTTTGGGATTAGAATTGGTAGGACGTTTTCTCAAGAGACGGTCTGGGTGGAAGTTGGAAAGAATGATACGGGAATTGGAGAAACTAGCTTTAGATTTGCCTGCACTACAGAAACCATGGGGAGAAATGACGGCGGAAAGAGGAGTGAAAGCTGCTTTGGAATTAAGTTGGCGGGAGTTGGATGAGAGTGGGAGGTATTTAGGTTGTTTCTTGAGTATGTTTGCCTTAGCTCCTATACGTTGGAGTTTGGTGGAACAGTGTTTGTCTCGAAGTGAAAGTCAGGAGGAAGAATTTATAAGCACTTGGGAGGATGTGAGGGAAGATAGTTTGTTAGATTTAAACTTGATTCAACAGACGGCAGAGGAAACTTATCAATTACATCAATTGGTACGTCGATATTTCCGAGACAAGTTGGAGAAGATGGAAAAAGTAGAGGAGTTGAGGTCTCAGTTTTGTCGGGGTATGGTGGTGGAAGCAAAAAAAGTTCCTCATACTCCAGTAAAAGCAGAGATAGAAGAACTAGGCTTGTCTATTCCTCACTTGGCTCAGACGGCAACTGAGATGCAACAGTGGATTGAGGATGAAGATTTCATGTGGCTGTTCGTCAGCATTGGCAGATTTTATGAAGGTCAGGGATTATATGAACTAGAAGAACCTTGGCGTAAGCAATGCTTAGATATGGCTCGAAGTCTTTTTGGGGTTGAACATACTGGTGTTCCAGCCAGTCTCTACAATCTGGGAAGTCTCTACTCTAACCAAGGGCGATACACAAAAGCAGAACCTTTGCTACTGAAAGCATTGGAGATATATAAACAACTGCTAGGAGAAGAACATCCTGATGTTGCCACCAGTCTCAACAGTCTGGCAAGTCTCTACTCTGACCAAGGGCGATATACAAAAGC
Organism: Dapis brunnea BLCC-M229; assembly: GCF_050015995.1. Classification (NCBI taxonomy): domain Bacteria; kingdom Bacillati; phylum Cyanobacteriota; class Cyanophyceae; order Oscillatoriales; family Microcoleaceae; genus Dapis; species Dapis brunnea. Next base: position 34,187 of record NZ_JBNHEP010000105.1, read on the forward strand.
AGAACCTTTATCACTGAAAGTATTGGAGATGAGAAAACAACTCTTAGGGTCTTTACATCCTGATATTGCCAGCAGTCTCACCAATCTGGGTAATCTCTACTACTTGCAAGGGCGATACACAAAAGCAAAACCTTTGTTACTGAAAGCATTGGAGATGTATAAGCAACTAACTACTAGGAGAAGAACATCCTTTTGTTGCCACCAGCCTTAACAATCTGGGAAGTCTCTACTCCAAACAAGGACGATATACAAAAGCAGAACCTTTGTTACTGAAAGCATTGGAGATGTATAAGCAACTGCTAGGAGAAGAACATCCTGATGTTGCTAGCAGTCTTAACAATCTGGGTAATCTCTACTCTAACCAAGGGCGATACACAAAAGCAGAACCTTTGTTACTGAAAGCATTACAGATGAAAAAACAACTTTTAGGCTCTTCACATCCTAATGTTGCCAACAGTCTCAACAATCTGGGCAGTCTCTACTACTTGCAAGGGCGATACACAAAAGTAGAACCTTTGTTACTGAAAGCATTGGAGATATATAAGCAACTACTAGGAGAAGAACATCCTAATACTCAAATTGTTCACAAAAACTATCTATATTTTTTACACCAAGTTTTCAGGGAAAACAGACAAGAGGACTTATCCGACGAAATTAGTTTCAAAATTATATTCAGAGATGGAGAAATCATCTTGAGAAGATTATTGAAATGAGGTAATTTAAAATCAATTTTCTCTGAGGGAAATAGGCGGTCTCCAACTCTTCCCTCCTGACACCTGATTAATAGGCGATCGCTCTTTCCAACTATTAAGTTATTGATATAATATAACAGTAAAAATAGCAGAGTCAAACTCAATGCTAGCTAACCAAAATCAATTCTATGTTTCTCCAGAAGACTATTTAGCAGGAGAGCGACAAAGTCCGATTAAACATGAGTATAGACGAGGCCAAATTTATGCAAGGGTAGGGGTAAATAAACCCCACGTTATTATTGCTAGTAATTTAGGCGCATTATTGGGGAATCATCTTCTGGATAATGATTGTCTTGTACTTAATTCTGATATTAAAATTCGACTAGAAGAAGCTAATTGTTATTATTATCCCGATCTGGTAGTAACTTCTGATGAACGGGATTTAAGTTCAAATGAAGACTTTATTCTTTATCCCTCTTTAATCATAGAAATTTTGTCTCCAAACACAGCTAAATTTGATAGAGGAGGCAAATTTGCCGATTATCAAACTGCTACAAGTCTACAAGAATATGTATTAGTTAGTCAGTCTGAGATGAGCATAGAATGTTTTCGGAAAAATGAACAAGGAATTTGGATTTCTCAAACTTATAGCAGGGGAGAAAAAGTTAATTTTGCTAGTCTAGATTTTAATTGTCAGATAGAATTAATCTATCAAAAAGTTCCTGGCATAGAAGGAAGAAGTAAGAAGTAACGAAGTAATATTACAGCAGATTCCAGATATAAGTGATGCTCTCCCTTTCCAATTATTACTATCTTTTACGAATAATATCAAGTCTCATTAATTAGCCATAATAATTAGATCCCCCCTGCCCCCCTTAGAAAGGGGGGAGCTTTCAAAGTCCCCCTTTCTAAGGGGGATTTAGGGGGATCGTAAATATACCTCCTGACTCCTGATTAAATAAATTCCACAGTACCCCGATATCCATCAAGCCTAACTTTTTGCCCATCCTGTAAACGAGTCATCGCTCCAGAAACATTCATTACTGCCGGAATACCATACTCCCGCGCAATAATAGCTCCGTGGGATAACTGCCCCCCCACCTCAGCAATAATACCTTTTGCCTTCAATAACAAAGGTGCCCAACCAGCATCCGTATAAGGCACAACTATAATTAGATTTTCCGACTCAGCAAGATTTACCTCTAAACTCCGACAAACCTTGACATAACCTTCTACACAACCAACACTTCCCGGTATCCCTTGTAAAATAGAAACATTTTCCTCAGTAGAAATAGTTTCCCGACTTTCTTGCGGTAATACATTCCCATAAACTACAGAGGGAACTTGGCGATCGCTATCTTTTTCCAACTGTTCCTTTCTTTCACGGATAAATTGTTTGAGAGTGTGGGAAGAGGATGGAGAAGGGGAAGAGGGGGAAGAGGGGGAAGAGGGGGGAGAGAGGGAAGAGGGGGAAGAAACTATATTAAATTCTCTTCTGTTTTGTTCTTCAACTCCTACACTATTTGTTAGGTTTCCTTTGTTAACCCAACCTACAGGAGGTTCTGTATCAAATTTTGTTAGGTTTTCTTCTTCAAATATTTCCCCCTTATCAAGGGAGGTTAGGGGGAATCTTTTTGTTGGGTTTCCTTCCTCAACCCAACCTACGCTAGCTTCTTGACTCAACATTTCCCCCTTACCAAGGGGGGTTAGGGGGGATTCTGTAGATAGAATCCATTCCCGAATTTCCTCAAATTCCAAATAAAAAATATCACCCTTTTCTTCAAAAACTTCTAAATTTTCTTGTCGCTCATCACTTTTGACTTTTGACTTTTGACTTTTGAATTCTATTTCTATTGCCAAAAACGTCTGTCGTAAATAAGCCAAAAGCTTCCCATAAACTTCAGCAATTTTCCCCTTAGTTCTCGCACGTTTTGCACATTGCGCCAGTCGCCACCTCTGCCATAAATTTAAAGACCTTACTGAAAAATTCTCTCTTTCCCCCTCACCTTTCAGAGTCATGGCAAATAATAAATCACGGAAATTATCCGGCTTTTCTCCCCAAGTTGCCACAGCAATATCCGTACCAACCTCACTCAAATAACCATAACTTTCTAACCATTGCTGAAACTCCCTTTGTAATTCCTGATTTTCCTCAAACTCTGCCTCTATTTCCCCATCATAATTAGTTGCCATTTTTAACTTAACTGCCAACCTTTGTAATTCTCGAATCGAAACAATTTCTGGAGTAGTATCAGTAGGCAACCATTCCTCAGAAACACCAAAGAGCGATCGCCTAATTGCCAAACCTATAGGACCCAAAATATTGTAATAAGTAATCGGTTTTAACCATTCCTGAATTCTTTCCGCTTGTGCCAATAATTCTGATAAAGACAGACACGAATTTTGTTTAAAATTATTCTCTAAACTTTCTAGTGCTGGAACAAAAATTTGATGATAGTCACGCTCAAACTCATAATCGACTGTCATTTCTTTTTGAATCAAACGCCATAAACCAGGCAAAGCAGACCAGATTTTTACCAAAGGCGGTTTTCCCATTTTTTGCCCTCGTAATAAAAACTCTAAACCCTGCTCCGGCAAACCCATCATTCTAAAAATTTCCCCTAACAAACTGGCATTAAAATAAGCATGAGAACCGAGTAAAGTTGCCGTTTCAGTAAAATCTAACTTTGCTACCTTTTCCCCTAAAACAATAGTAAAAATTTCTCCCCAAACTCCACAAGTCAGAGGACGATTTATCGACCAAGTTAAAGGATGAATAGCCCCTGGAATTACCTCTGCTGCAATAGTTCGTGTCCAGATAGGTCTCAAATTAGTAATCGGGCGACTTTGCAAAATCCAAATTTTTTTCCCATCCCAACACCATTCAATATCTTGAGGCAAACCATGAAAAAATCCTTCAATTGCCTCTGCTTGATTTACCAATTCTTGAGTAATTTCTGGAGGCAAAATCTCCTGAGTTTTTACCTGCTCTAAAAATTGATTTTTATCTTTTTCTTTTGGGTTTAATACCCTGTCGTCTACAGGATGTTTAAAATTGGTTAAAGTTTGAGTCACCATCGACTTTTTCCCTCTTCCTTCTTCCTCCCCCCTTTCAAAGGGGGGCAAGGGGGGATTCCTTCTTCCTTCTTCAACAATTTCCCAATGCACAGGAGTCAACTGCCCACCCACAACTTTTTCTGCACCCCCAGGCAGAGCTTCAATAATTATTTTTCCACCACCATCCAAAGGATTACGAGTAAACATTACTCCGGCGACTTGACTCATAATATAAGGCTGAATCAATACCGCCATTTCTGCATGAGGAATTTCTCTTTGTCGCCGATAAGCAACAGCTTCTGGCAACCAATAAGATTGACGACAGATATTAATCGCTTCTAATAATTCCGTTTGATTTCTCACAGGAAAAATAGTTTTATATTGTCCGGCAGCCGAACTATTATCGCTATCTTCCCCAACTGCTGAAGAACGAACAATTAGGGGAAAACTCCAAGACATTTCATTTAATTTATCCAAAATTTTATCTGCTGAAAAAAAGCCAGTCGAGAACCGAGAATCAGGAATAGATTTTTTCACCCCACCCTCTATTACTAATTCCCTATTTCCATTTTCAAGTGCAGGTAAAACAAAACCATCAGGAACATTAAAACCAGCTTTTTTGAGTAGAGCTAATCTAGCTGCTTTTTCTCCACAAATTTTATGGTCAAGTTCACTATCAAGACAAAATCTAGGTTGTTTCTGTAAAGCCATATCATCACTTTGACGAAAATTTATTACTACTAAGAAAATGACTAACCCCGCCATTGCCAAAAATTCAGAAAAAGACGGTTCGTGGCGAAATAATAAAACCCATAAAAAACTACTGAGACATCCCAAACGAGCAGACCATTGTCGAATATTTTGATTTTTTCGAGGAAAGATTTGTTTACCTATTACTAATATTAAAAAACCTGTAATTCCCGAAGCAAATGCAACAACAGGAGAATAAACAAAAACTCCCCAACTAGCATTAGTAACACCACCACCTTGAGCAATAAAATATCTACCTACCACTAAAAATATTAATCCTACTAATTGCAAAGTAGGAATTTCTGGAAATAATAATTTTGCTGCCAAAACAGGAGCAATACCTCTACTAATTTCTCCTAAGACCGCGACTATTGCCAAGGGTTTAGGTGCGTGAACAAATGCGGCTGCCACACTAACGTTACTTGTACCAACTTTTGTTAAGTCAATATTTGCCAGATTTTTAACTATTAAATTAGTTAGAGGAAGAGCGCCTAGACAAAAGCAGACAGTTAGAAATAATCCTGGAATTAATATTTGCATATCAACATATATCTTTATACGGTCGCCTAGCGGTACAAGGATTAAACTGAGTATCTACAAACTGCACTGGCTTGTGAGTCTCAATCCACAAATGTGCGCCACAAGGCAAGGGTTCATAAGGCTTATAAACTATACGACACGGACCATCAAGAATCATCTGATAACCCATATCGTTACGATTTGTCTGCTTCAAGGTAACTACTGGTATCAGTTGGTCAGGAGTCATAAGAGGATCTTTTTTAATTCTCTTGCCATTTGCTTTAATGCAATGTTGATTAACATGAATCTTAGTCGGATTCTCGCGCCTGTGATGACACCAGACACCTTTAGGACCTCTTTTACCTGGTTTAACAATAGGCATTTGTCTTTTTCCATAAAGAGGGATTTGCCAAAATCCTCTTTTCTTATCCTTGTAAGCACCTTTGATTCTACCTTGATGAAGTAAATATCTGACTCGTTGACAACAAATACCTAATAAAAAAGCAGCTTCTTTGGTTCCAATATAAGTCATTATTACTATAGCGCTATAGTTTTGGGGTATATAATTTATTATATATAAATCAATTGTACTTATAAAACAAGTATTTTTTGTAAAATTATAGAAAAATAGTCAACTCATGGTGTTTATCTCTAACTCATACAAATCTTTTTACTTAAAGTAAACCTAGAATGTATATTTAATTTTTTACCCTAGGTTTAATTTCAATCTGATAATCATCTTTAATTCTCTTAATGGGAAACTGAACAAACTTTGGCTCTCCTATAATTTTCCACTCAAACATCCGTAGCAGATGAGATGCAAAAACTTTACTAACTATCATTGCCATCTGCGCCCCTAAACAAGCGTGTACCCCACCACCAAAAGGGATAAATTTGTACATCTGACCTTCATTACGTTCTGGCAAAAAACGCTCTGGCTCAAATTTCTCTGGTTCCTCAAAATGTTCTGGGATAATGTGAGCTACCCTGGGTTCTGCAATTAAAGTCCAGCCTTTTTCATAGAGGATACCATCAACTACGACAGATTTAGTTAACCGACGACTAGCAGTAGGACTTGGTGGTAAGGTGCGAAGAGTTTCTTTAATTGTTGCCTCCAGAAAAATCATTTGTTTTAAATGATCTGGTGAAAATTGACTAATATTATTATTTTCACCCAATATATGTTCTTGTTCCTGTCTTAACCTCTGCAATATCTGGGGATATTTTCCAACTTGATATATTAGAGAAGATACAAATCCAGAAATTTCGTAGTGGGATGCCCACAATTGTAAAAGGCATTGATTTTTAATCAGAGTATCACTAAATATTCCATCTGGGTTTTCCTGCTGACTAGCTAACATCATTGACAAGAAGTCTTGAGTAGCATTAATACTTCCCCCTTCTCCCAGTCGTCGCTTAATAACTGCATCCATAAATTCCATCAATTTTTTTCGTGCTTTTATTCCGCGACCATAAGCAGTTAAAGGAGATTCCCATTTCAGTAATCCATAAAAACCGTCAAAATAGGTTTTGTATAAAGCTTTTAATTCTGCTTTTGAAGAAACTGGTAATCCCTCAAAGGTATTAGCCTCGGAGTCGTTTAAGCTAATTCCCAATAGTAGGGGAGTAAGTATATCAAAGCTAATTTTCTCCACTGCTAGATATAGGTGAATTTTTTTGCTACTCCATGTTTTAAGACTTTGGTAAATAATGTCATTAATCTGGGGAATATATTCTGCTAATGTTGCGCCAGTTAGACCAGGTGCCAATGCTGCTTTGCGCTGAGTGTGTAAATCAGGACGTAGAAATAGACTGTACTCGCCATATAGCGTATGGTAATGTAGAGCGATTCTTAAGATATATAAGTATCATTATCAGGACTTAGACAAAGACGCTATATATAGTGTACTGACCTAAGTTTGGTGGGTGTTGCTCCATGTTAATAAATTTCATCAAAATACTCTAATGATTATATAATTATCGAGAATCTAATTATCTAGAAATGTTGTATAAAGTGATCGATATGAATTTTCACTTTAAAAATAAATCGCGCGCGTAGATGATACTGGTGGTGTAAAAAAATATCAAAATATTGCTGAATTAAGCTGGAATAAATCAGAAAAAAGAACGGGAAAAATCATTCAAATCAAAGGTTTTCCGAGATATCAAAAAGTAAAGCTGTTCTGGGCAACTGTTTCTACCAACAGAACAGAATATATTGCTACTAATAGACATTTGCGAAAATCTAAAATAAAATCAATTATTATCCATAAATTATCAATTTTTTTCCTTCCAGTTAAGTTTTTCCTCTTTTATGGATATGTCTAATGACTTGAACCAATACAGCAAATATGATGTAGAATTTGAATCTCAAACCAGATGGGAAATTGAATAATTTCACAGATAAATTAAGCAATTAACAGGTCTATGCTCCTGTCAATGTCGTCTGATACAAATTCAAATAAATCATATTGTTTGTGGGATGTTACTCGGGAATTTTTGAAAAAGATTAGCAGTAAAAATAGGAAAAACCATTTATAAAGTCAAACATGAATTGCTCTGAGATTATCTGCTCCAAGAACTGAAGAAACCCACAATCAAATTCAGAGCTGTTTTTATTTGATAGGTATTTTTTGACTCTTGTTTTCATAATGATACTTGTCTTGAGGCGTTGGCGGAGCCTAGCGGCAGCTACATCGCTCTACATTACCATACGCTATAGATAGTGTCTTTAGTGTCTTTGCGTAAGCCCTGAATATGTATTAGTTAGTCAGTCTCAGATGAGTATAGAATGTTTTCGGAAAAACGAACAATAAATTTGGATTTCTCAAACTTATAGCAGGGGAGAAGAAGTCAATTTTACTAGTATAGATTTTAATTGCCAGATTTCTTTTATATATCAAAAAGTTCCTGGTATTGATTAACTAGCTATCAGCTTTTAGAACTAGGGTTTAAAAAAATAATTTTGCTGATCGCTGAGTGCTTCTTTAATTTTTGATTTCCTTCGGCAATAAATCTAATCTAATCAACTGAAAATTTTTGTTCCAACTCTCGATATTTAGGTACTTCAATAATCTCTTCAAAATCTGGGAAAGAAACAATATCTGTTAACCCTGCTGTAGTTCCATTTTCAAACAATTGACTATAACAATTTATCATTGCTTTAGTCGCAGAAAATAATCCAGACAAAGGATAAACGACTATTTTAAAACCAATTTCTGCCAACTCCTGACCAGACAAAACTGGAGTTTTTCCACCCTCAATCATATTTACAAATAAATACACATCCTCAAAAGCAGTAGCGATCGCCTGCAAATCTTCCACTGACTGAGGTGCTTCAATAAAAACCACATCTGCACCAGCGTCAGCACAAGCACGTCCCCGCTTAATAGCTTCGTCCAAACCATAAGGCGCACGAGCATCAGTCCGAGCAATAATCACTAAACCACTATCACCCCTAGCGTGAACTGCTGCTTTAATTTTCTCTACGTGTTCCGCCATTGGAATAACCCGTTTACCCTCAAAATGACCGCATTTTTTTGGCCATTCTTGGTCTTCCAAAATAATTCCCGCAACTCCCATATTCACAATATCAGTCACAGTTCTAATTACATTTAACGGGTTGCCATATCCAGTATCAATATCAGCTACCAAAGGAATATTCACCGACTCAGTAATACGCCTCACACTGTAGAGCATTTCTGTAGCAGTGAGAAAACCATAATCAGGACGACCAAGAGTGGAACCAGAAATGCCAAACCCACTGGTAAACACAGCAGAAAATCCTATCTGTTCCACAATTTTTGCTCCAATACAATCATAAACCCCAGGCAGCACCAAAGTTCCTGGTTGTTCTAATATTTGACGTAACTGTTGGCCTGCAGTCATAACACCTTCCCAGAGTAAACATGATAGAATTTTATACCAATTCTTAAAATTAAGATTAGAGAATTTGTAAAATAATCAACCCTGCAATTTCCGACAAGAAGTTACAGGATTTATTCAAACTTCTTTCTTCTTCCTTTTTCCTTCCTTCTTGCTAATATGTCAAAATCTCTCAAACCAGACGCATTTTTCCAAGCACCGGGAATTATTCTTGATGTTCGCAGTCCCGCCGAATATGCTCAAGGTCATATTCCTGGTGCTGTTAGTTTCCCTCTATTTAATAATGAAGAACGTGCCCTAGTCGGAACTTGTTATAAACAAAAAGGCAAAGATGAAGCTGTAGAGCTAGGGCTAGCCCTAGCTGGTCCGAAATTAGCTAATTTTGTTGCCCATGCCAAAATTTTAGCTCCAGACCGTCAAGTTAGAATTCAGTGTTGGCGAGGTGGAATGCGTAGTGCTTCTGTTGGTTGGTTACTGGAAACGGCTGGATTTAATGCTACTCTACTTATCGGCGGTTATAAAGGGTTTCGGCGTTGGGGGCTTTCTCTATTTTCAATTCCTCAAAAAATTATTGTTTTGGGTGGAATGACTGGTAGTGGCAAAACAGAAATATTGCGTGGTTTAAAAAATATGGGGGAACAAGTGTTAGACTTGGAAGCTCTTGCCAACCATAGAGGTAGTAGTTTTGGTGCTTTGGGGCAGTTACCTCAACCTACGAACGAGCAATTTTGGAATTTTGTGGCAATGGAATGGGCGAAGTGTGACCGGAGTCAACCTTTATGGGTAGAAGCTGAGAGTAAGAGCATTGGGGTGTGTCGTATTCCCCAGGAGATTTTTGCACAAATGGAAAGAGCGACAGTGATAGAAATAAGTCGGAGTCGTCAGGAAAGGGTCGCCTTTTTGGTAGAAACATATGGAGAAGCGAATATTAATGATTTGATTGCTGCTACTGAACGTATTCGCAGACGGTTGGGAGGTGTGCGAGCGAAAGAAACGATTAATTTTCTGAGGGAAGGAAATTTAGCAGCAGCTTCAGATTTAATTCTTCACTATTACGATAAAACCTATAATTATGATTTGGAGAAACGAGGTGGTAGTATTTATAAATTTGATGTTTCTGGGTTATCGGCGGTTGATGCTGCAATATTGGTGCGAGATAAAAGTAAGGAGTTGAGGAGTCATATCAAATCTGGTTGAATACTTATTATATAGTTGGGGGGATAGGGAGATGGGGAGATGGGGGATTGAATATTGAAGTAATTATAGAAATTACAAACATATATCATATAACCGGATTCTATGTGCAATTAACCGGATTTGGTATCAGGAGAAAGAGAGGATTTGAACTATTGAATTTTTAAATTTGTATTTAACAGAAGATCTGTCTTAATAGCCGGATTTCATATTATATAGCAATATGATTTGAGTTGTGAGATATTGGAAATTTTTAGGGAACGGGGAACGGAGAACAGGGAACAGAGAAGAAGGAAAAAATGTATATCAATGAATAAGATAACTGCTATACTCTATTCTTTTAAGAAACACTTCAATTCTCACATCTGATTCCTGATTGCTATAGCTTTAAGGATTCAGCTAGCCTCCTGCGTAGAAACTACCTTAACAGCTCAAGTCAAAACTATTGGTTGTCAAGCATTTTAATTATCAATGTCCTCACACTTTGCTTGTCTGCTATATAATAACTTTAGTAGTTAGGAAAGAACAATATTTTTTTCCTACTCCCTACTCCCTACTCCCTTAAAAAGTAGGAACTACCTTAACAGCTCAAGTCAAAACTATTGGTTGTCAAGCATTTTAATTATCAATGTCCTCACACTTTGCTTGTCTGCTATATAATAACTTTAGTAGTTAGGAAAGAACAATATTTTTTTCCTACTCCCTACTCCCTACTCCCTTAAAAAGTAGGAACTACCTTAACAGCTCAAGT
>NZ_JBNHEP010000105.1:45134-49646 GCF_050015995.1 Dapis brunnea BLCC-M229
GTTTAGATGTGATTCCTAATACTTTGGCAGAAGTTGAAGAGATAGAACAAGCTTTGAATAGAGCAAGTGAAGCAAATTTATCTAGAAAAGAATTAGAAGAAGTACACAAGCGAGAAATGTTTTTAGAAGACCGGACAGGTGAAATTATCTTAGCTCGACAGGAGGGACGAGCAGAAGGACGAGAGGAAGGATTAGAAGTTGGTAAGTTGTCAATGCAGAGATTAATATTAGGTCAACTGGAGAGAAGGTTTTCTGGAGAAATAACTGAAATAATCAGAGAGAATATTCAACAATTATCTATGGAAAGGTTAGAAGATTTAGGAGGAGCAATTTTAAGTTTTAATAGTTTGGAGGATTTGTCTAATTGGTTGGCAGAATTGGATAGGGAATAGCTAGTCGGGAGTCGGAAGATTGATTATTGATTTAGTGGCGTTATACAAAAATTGATCTATAGCGCTAATTATTGGCGCTGTCTTTTGCTCTGCGAAATTTTTGTGCAGCATTAGGAAAATACCTCTATCTATATAATTCTACTTGGTATTAGGTATTAGTTGAAAGAAATGTCTAAAAGAGGTAATTGATTTTTAAGGCAACTATTGCGCAACAGTTGTTGTAAAAATCAACTAATGAATGTTTGATTGATAAGGAGACAGGATATTTCCACTGCCTAACTATTGAATTTTGACAGACTGCCTCATCGTCTTAACTTTCCTCACCTACAACTAAATACCACAGCGCATCAATACCTCTGCCGACATATTCTGAATCTTGATTAGGAAACTTTGTTTGTAGTAGGGCTTCAGCCCGATAAATCTAGATGGGTCTAAAGCCCTACTACGAACTTGATTATAATCGTCTTAACTCTCCTCACCTACAACCAAATACCACAGCACATCAATACCTCTACCGACATATTCTGAATCTTGATGAGGAAAGTTTGTTTGTAGTAGGGCTTCAGCCCGATAAATCTAGATGGGGCTAAAGCCCTACTACGAACTTGATTATAATCGTCTTAACTTTCCTCACCTACAACCAAATACCACAGCGCATCAATACCTCTGCCGACATATTCTGAATCTTGATGTTGTTGAATCCATTGAATAATAGTGGGGAGGATATTGTTGGATTTTTTGCCTAATTTGCCTAAAGCTAAGGCAGTTTTCCTTCGTGCAAAAAAATTTTCATCCTCCAATAGTGGTAGCAAAGCAGTAACCACAGTATCTGAGGTATTAACTAACTTGCCTAAAGATACTGCAGCACTCCAACGTACATAAGGATTACCATCCTTAAGTCTTAGTAGTAAAGCACTAACCACAGTATGAGTATTTGAGCCATTTACAAACTCTCCTAAAGTACGGGTAGCAACTTTACGCACTAGAAAATTTTTGTCTTCTAATAGTTCCACTAGAGTATTAAAAATAATTGGCGAACTATTGTCTAAGTTAACTAAAGCTTCAGCAACTCTAACACGGACACTAGAATCTCTATCTTCTAGTCTTGTTAATAGAGAATTAATTACAATCTCAGATTTATCATTTAATTGACCTAAAGTATCAGCAGCTCCAGCATAAAAACTGGAATCACCTTTCTGTAGTAAATCTAGTAATTGATTAACCAATGTCTTTGAATTGTCAGATAATTTACTTAACGCCCAAGCAGCTTTGTAACGAGTGGCAGAATTATCATTTAAACTTTCTAGCAAAGCACTAACCACAGCCTCAGAAGTCTTACCCAAATTACCCAAGGCATCAGCAGCACCCCAACGCACTTCAGAATCTTCATCCTGAAGCAGTGCTAGTAAGCTACTAACTACTGTTTGTGAGCTATTGCCCAAATTGCCAAGGGTATACGCCAACAACCCACGCACTTCAGAGTCTTTTTCACTGTGAAGCATTGCTAGTAAACTGCTGACTACTCTTTGTGAACTATTGCCCAAAGTATAGCTTGTGCTTCTACGCATTAAAGACTTATTTTCTCGAAACCTACCAACTAATCCCATTTGTGAGCTGTTACCTTTTTCTGAGTTATTGCCCAACATTCCCAAAGTATGAACTGCCCATCCACGCACAAAAGGCTTCTCATCTTGAAGCCGTGCTAGCAATATTGTAATTACTTCACTCTTTTCTCCTAATTCTGCTTGATATTTCAGCAACCTTTCCTTCTCAATTAAATCTGCTTGATCTTTCAACATCTCTAAAACTTGCCCCTCAAAATCAGTTTCATACAAACTACAAAAAATCTGATAAACCTGCTCCCGAACTTTCTCACCAACCTTATCCTCACTACTTACCTCCAACTCAACCAACCTCTCCAAAATCTCCTGCACCAACTCCCCATCAGCACCACGCAACCCCTTCGGATTTTCTGTCAAACAATCTCCAGCAAAAAATAAATCCCGATGTAACCACTCCTCATACTCACTACCATTATTCAAAACTGCTCGAATTGCCTTCGCAGCATTTTTCGGCTTTTGTTGAGCTATCAACAACAATAAAACCTCTCGCCAGTGAGCATCATGCAAATGTTCTCGAATAGCATTTAAAATAATCCCAAAATCAAACTCATTCTCCAACTGATAGTCAATTTCCTCAGCACACAAATATTCCTGAAAAGTCTTATGCACAAAAGCATAACAGTCTTGCCCCTGCTCATTCAATAAACCAGTACGTTCCCGAATCAAATCTACAAATCTTTCCGCCTCTTCCTTTGCCTGATACAACTGCACCTGCTTCAAACCCTTAATCTCTCGACTCAACTGAGAAATCAACTCATCCTTATCTATCAAAGTACCACCCTCGCCCTTGCCAACATTTCCCTGAGTATGTACCCAATATGCCAATAATTCCATCAACCTGCGCAAGTCATCCAAACCCAAATACTTCAAACGCCCATCACTACTTAACTCTTTATTCGCATCCCAAGAAATTAACAAAGTTTCCACCGCCTTATCATAAAGTCGATGTCTTTCCTTCGGCAAAACCGCCTGATACCGATGAATCAAAGCAATAATCGTCAACAACAAAGGATTTCGTGCCAATAATTTAATCCGGTCATTATCATCCAACGCCTTTTGCAAACTTTCCTTCCGCCTTTCCGCCTCCACTTTATCTCTAAACCGAGTGTCATACCAATTATTGATAAACGTCGAAATCTTCTCATCATCAAAAGACTGCATTTGATAGTGGGGAAATTCCTCTGTGCGGAAAAAGTCGCGCCGATACCCCGCCGGGCGAGATGTAATAATTGCCCGGTTTCTGTCAAACTGCCCTAAAAAATTCTCAATGCGTCTGACAACATCATAACGTTTAACTTCCTCCGCCACTTCATCCAAGCCATCCAACAATATCAACGCTCTACCATCCTCCAACCAATGTTCAAAAAATCCCGTCGGTAAAGTTTTGACTGCCATCGTTTTCTCAGCAAATATCCGAGCATATTCTAGAATGCTTTTATCTGGATGTCTTGCCAAATCTCTCATTCTAATCAAAATAGGTAACCAATCGGTTTCAGTATCTAAACCTAGATATCCCCCCTGGCCCTCCTTTGAAAGGGGGGGTGAAGATTCGGTTACAACGTTTTCCGAAATATAGTTCCCCTTAGAAGATTCGGTCTGGCGATCGCGGAGGGTAGCATCAGCCATATCTCTAGTTTCATCCACAAAGCTTTCGGCATTATAGCCCCCCTTCCCAAGGGGGGTTGGGGGGATTGAGTCCTGGGTTGGGGGGATAGATGCCAACATCACGGCAAAATAACTCATCAAAGTTGTTTTTCCCGAACCAGGCGCACCCAATATGACGAATTTCTGTGACCGACTTTGAGTCAATAATTCCGAAGCTAAAAATTTTCTGCCAGTGGTATTTACTAATAATTCTCTTTCTAGTTCCCCAGTTCCTCCTAATAATAAATCCTGTTCCCAACCCCCTGCCGTTGAGACATCTTCTACCACATCTGGCATGACAAAAATGTTGGCTAATTTCTCTGACTTTTCTACTTCTTGCCCAGGCACAGAAATTCCAGCAAATTTCACATCATCAAACCAATTAGCTAACTGTTCAAAATAATTTTGTTTGGCAACCTGGAATTTAATATAAGTATCGGTTTGTTGAAAATAAGCATTAATAAAAGTTTCTATCCACGGCTGTATAGCTTCTGAATTTAATTGAATATTTTTAGCTTCAGCTTCCTGTTGAAAGATGGCAATCAAAATATCAATGTCTGGCTTACCTTGATTAGTTAATGGTTTTTGGAATTCTGTCAAAACTGCAGAATGTGCAAAATATTGGCTCAAAAAATTGTCAGCTCCGTTCCATCCATCCCTTTTAGCTGAATAGAATAAAAGTTGTTGAAGTGGAAGTTTTTTTTCCCATGCTTCAATAGATTTTTTACCGGATTTTAAAGCTTTTTCTAAATCTGTTTTCTTCAGGGATTGAGTCAGACTTTTGCCTCCTTTTTCCCAAGCAGTATCCCACAAAGAGTCAGCAATTTTTGATAATCCCCAACCGGCTAAACCTA
>NZ_JBNHEP010000106.1:0-26241 GCF_050015995.1 Dapis brunnea BLCC-M229
CCTTTTTATCGGGTGTATCCCAATGCAAATCTATGGCCCGATATCTGAGTGTCACCATCTTGCCGTAAAGTATTAGAGCTCACGGGGTGACAGGCAGCTCAAAACTATTGTGGGATAAGGGTTTCTTGGATTCAAGCGAGCTTGAAAATATGGATTTTTTATCAATGATAATGATAATCATTCTAAGAGAAGGGGTGGGTTTGCTTCGCAAACCCACCCCTTCTCCCCCAATTAAAGTTGATTTTTATGTCAATTAAGGAGCTATGGCCATCAGTCACATTTTATGCTAAAAAAAGTCAGTCCACTTACAGATATAGACTGACCTAAATGCAATTTTTATCATTGTATGAGTCATATTTTAAACAATCTTTGACCGATACTCAAGTCCAAACTTTAAAAATCTTAGGCTAGGTGTAATTATTGCGGTGAGTAATTACTGTTTTATCCTGATTAGCTGAGAATTTTCTGATACCTTGAAAAGATTTTATAACTTCTAATTCTGGAGAATATCTAGTCCAAATACCATACCAAGCTGTTCCTTCCGGAGAAATATCTCCGAATAAGTTAATCCAATTTTGTTCTTGTAGATTCATGGTTAATTAATTGTTTTGTTTGACTGGAGAAATTATATCAAATACCAAATTACTTTCGTTGAAATAATTTTATTAAAGAATGTTCGGTATTTAATGATTGATTAAGCTTCTACAATGCAATTGATTTTTGACGGACGTGAGCATCAATAAATAAACCTATTATTTCTGCCATTAGAGAACAAATTTCATCTTCTGGTTGAGTCGCAGGAAAGTCGAGAAAAGGTCTAGCAGTTGTAGGGTCAAAAGGGTCAGAGATAGTATAATGATTTGCCCCCTCGACTAACATTAGATAGCTATCATTTCTTCCTCCAGAAATTGCTTTGTGAAATGTTAGTAATTCTTCCCAGTTAGGAAGGGATTTTTTATGGGGTCAATCTATTACCATTGCTGAATTTAATCTTTTTTAGTCTATAAGTGATTGATTTTCAATTATATCATCAAGCAAAAAGAAGTAAGTAGACAGTAATTGTATTGTCAAGATATTCTATGGAATATGTCTACATTTTTTTCGGAGATGATGTATGAGGAATAAAACTTGAGCTAATAACATATTTTGTAGCTCAAGTCAATTTGTTTTTAATTACCGATTGGCGATTGCTAACATTCTAACGAGTTGATCGTAGATCGTAGGTTGGGTTTCACTTCGTTCTACCCAACATATCGGCGAGTTGGGTTTCGTTTCCATGCTTCGCAACCCTAACGCCAACAACCCAACCTACAAATACTGAAATGACTATTTTTCCAGTTTAATCTTTCCGGTCAAAAACTTCAGAAATTAACTGAATAAATTTGCCATCTTGATTATATTTAACAGTCATCCTTTTATACTTATTTTCTATCACCATTTTACCTACTACCAGTTCAAATTCTTCTCCTATTTTTACTGTTTCAGGAACATTAATAACGATACCATCAGGCAGAAAAAATGTTTGATTTTTACCAGCAGTTGGATCTAACTCAATTTCTGTCAGTTCTGCTTCTTGAGAAATTTGTAAATCGGGAGTCATAGACTCTTTTTTCACTACCCAATTTCCCGGTATATTCTTTAGTTCTTCTCCTGGTTTTTGGTCTGGATAACTATTGAGATGTTCTCTGGTTTCTAGAAATCTTTCTAGAGCGCCATTCTCTCCATAAACAACGCCAATGCTAGTCCGAAAATTTTGATATTGGAAAAACAATTCACAACCGAAAGGATTCCCTATTTTTAATTCTATACACATCCAAATTTTTGCTTCTTCACTTAAAGATAATACCCTCATTGATTCTGATGCCGAATGAGTTACACCATCTGGTTGATTAGCAATTTCTTTCTCAATTTGCCATTGTTTTTCTTCCGTACTACCATCAGCATAAGTATAATTATTTTGCTGATTAATCACTGTTTTATCTTCATTAGCCCAAAATTTCCTGATACCTTGAAAAGATTTGATAACTTCTAATTCTGGAGAATATCTAGTCCAAATACCATACCAAGCTGTTCCTTCTGGAGAAATATCTCCGAATAAGTTAATCCAATTTTGTTCTTGTAGATTCATAGTTATGTATTCTCCAATTTATCTTTATTTTGTACTATTATAGATTTTCAATAATAAAAAATAAAATTAATTATCCCACAGAAATAATCAGTTATTTCCTGCTACTCCCTACCTCCCTCTTTTCTGGAGAAGTCTAATATCAAATCCGGATAATTACTATACCCAAGTCCGAAGCGACTGTAACGGAGTGAAAGGAAGCAATCTCCTCAACCCCTGAGATTGCTTCCCTTCGGTCGCAATGACAAGTATTCAACCGGATTCTATATAGCAATCCTATTTCAGTTGTAATATTTTGGTGGTAATTAGGAGTCAACCCACCCCTAACCCCTCCCAACCCACCCCTAACCCCTCCCAGGAGGGGAGGGGAAGTCAGGAGTCAGGAGTCAGAATTTGCTCATGTTTTCCGTCAATATTAACTATTCTAAAAATTTTCACAAATCATTTAGGATTGCTATATAACCTGATTATTCTCCCCATCTATACCACTTGCGAAAATTAGAACCATCACTAACTGCTAAACCTATTTGATGCTGACTTGATAACTCATCGTGACCTCCTTCATTAGCACCGATATAGTACATCCGAAAACTACCATCTGCCATCGGTACAACACAAGGAGTACCGATCGCCCGTGCATCCCAACGACCTGAACCTTTAGGAGCATGACTAAAAATAGACCCACCAACTTCTGAACCTGGTTGTTTTTCCCAGTTAATGCCATCAGCAGAAATAGCCAAACCAATAGAATGATATCCAGTCTGGTTTACTCCTTCATAAAACATCAAATACTGACCATCTATTTTCAGCACATGGCGAGTACCAATACCCCGTTCATCAAAACTTCCCGGTTCTCCTGGTCCTAAAATTTGACCAACTTTCTCCCACTGAAAACCATTTTGGGAAACCGCTAAACCTACTAAAAATAGTCTTTCTGGGTTTAGGGTATGATAGTACATTTTCCAGGAAGAGCCATCTTTAAGCACTTGTGGCCAAGCACAAAATAAAGCATCAAATTCTCCTGGTTGACCAGGACTCAAAAATGCACCTCTGTGAGGACCTTCCAATCTCACCCAGTTAATGCCATCGCGAGAAACTGCACAACCAGGTAGCATCTGAATACCTTTAGCTTGAAACTTTCCTATTTCTAGAACTTGGCGATCGCCACCCAAATACCACATCCAGTAAAGACCGTCACTGAAGTAGACATCACTCACCCCAACATGAGCAGAATCAAATCTATTTTCGTCTGGGTGGGGTTCAAATATAGCTCCCATTGTTAAGGGACCTTTTACTCTTTCCCATTCAATACCATCAGAGGAAATAGCCAGACCACAACGACCTGTTGGTAAATTGATTTGACGATCAAAACTGGCATCGCGCCCATAATACCACATTTTCCATGTGCCATCTAGATCGTGAAGTACGCGCGGTGAGGAGATGCGTTCAGAGTCCCACCAACCTTCAGTGCTAGGAGTGAGTATAAGACCGGGTTGATTAATTTGTGTTGATTTCATCTCAGACATTATTTGCGTTCAAATGATTTAATTAAGGGATGACCGTTATTAAGTATTTCTTTCAGTTTATCAAATGCTGTTGATTTTTGACGAACATGAGCATCAATAAATAGACCTATTGTTTCTGCCATTAGAGAACGAATTTCATCTTCTGGTTGAGTTGCAGGAAAGTCAAGAAAAGATGTACCTGTTGTAGGATCAAATGGATAAGCAAAAGAAAAATGATTAGCTCCCTCGACTAACATTAGATAGCTATCATTTCTTCCTCCAGAAATTCCCTCCTGAAAAGTCCGTGATACTGGTGTTGTAGCTTCTTCCCAAACGGTACCATAACGGTGACTACTATTAGCAATGACTCCATCGCGAGTACCGCCTATTAACAACACTGGTAGCAAGTCAGGGAGAGGTAAAATTGTTGCTGCTTCATATCCCATCATTCTACCTGCTGCTGTATGTACCCCATAACCAAAAGCAGCTACTACTTCCGGGAAAAAGTTAGGACTAGAACTTTCTATTGCCACCCTGCCACCTGCCGAATGTCCACCCAAAATAATTTTTTGTAGGTCAAGCATACCAGCTAGGATACCTTCTGAGTTTATGCGTTCTAATTCTGTTAGCAGTGTTGGTAACGCTGAAGCAGTAGGAGCAGTGCCATAAGTATCAGGAGCTAACATTGCAAGGTCAACTCCTGGTGTCAGAGCAACAACACCAGGAAAGTTTTCTGCAACCCAGGCAAATGTTACTACGACCATTCCGCGTTCCGCTAGCTCAACAGCGAGCCATTTATAAAGTTCTGGGTTGGTGTTAAAACCATTGAATAAAATTACTACTGGAAAAGGAGCTTGTTGCTTGTCGGCAGGTACAATACCCCGATTTTGTTCTTGCTCACTACCTGGCATTTTACCTGGGTAAAACACTTTCATTTGAATAGTATCGTATGGTGGTTGAGCGTTCTCAACTTTGGTTGCTTGGTAAAAAGCTCGAATTTTTATCTGAACTTCCCCACGATCAAAATCACATAATGACTGAGCTAAGGGGATTTTAGCGATTCGCAAACTACCAGTCGATGGGTGAGATTGACTCTGTTTCTTAACTAGAGAAGGTTTTGAAGAATTGTATCTATGTGATTTTAGAGTACAGCGATCGCTAATTAAAGTCAACACATCTTTTTTGTGTCTATGTATGGACACAAGAGGTAGGATAGCTAAAAGTATTAAGAGGCTAGCTTTCAAAGTCAAGAACTTACATTTGTACGGGGGAAAATTCAGTTTCATGTTAGTATTAAGATTTGGCTATTTTTTATTATGATATGCTACTCTTGGCTAATACACCCTACGGGAAGCGATCGCCAATGGGTCGTATTTATAAAGCCAGTCTTCAAACTCCTCATTACTTCTTAATCTCTCCTGAAGATATTGTTCGCCGTCAGGTTTGTATGCTCGGTTCCCCGAAAAAGCACTACGAGCTTGAATAATCTGTGTGCGTTCTATGCGATTTCCATCATAGAAAGCTAAAGCTGCCTCAAGGTTAGGAGCTTTTGCCAGGTACTCGGAGAGTTCGTAGCCATCTTCAAAAGCTGTATTTGCTCCCTGTCCAATAGATGGACTCATCGGATGAGCAGCATCTCCCAAAAGCGTAACTCTCCCCTGGCTCCAACTTGACAATGGTTCTCTATCCCATATCGGTCGTTCTACTATGATTGCTGCATCTGTTGCTTCCATAATCTCAGGTATAGGAGATGCCCACTCACCAAATTCTTTGAGCAGCCGAGATTTAATATCAGCACCACTCCCTGAACTAGAATCATCTACACACAGCATTGTTGCTCCCCAAAATATATATCCGTCACCCACATCCATCAGTGTGACGTTCTTAGGTGGGGCTGTTATTCCAGTCACTTCATTAGCAGCAAGCAGTTTGTGACTATACTTGAGAAGACCACGCCAAGACATTCTACCTAAATAGCGAGGTTCCCCATCACCAATCAGTTTTTGTCTTACAGCAGATTTAATTCCATCTGCTCCTACTACTAGGTCTACCTCTACTGCTTTTTTGCCCTCAAATTCTACTGTCACACTGTTATGGTTTTGAGTAAAGCTAACACAGCGATGATTCAAATGAATTATTTCTGGCGGAAGTGCTGCTGCCAGAATTTCCTGTAATTTAGACCAGCGGATACTCAACAAAGGTTGTCCGTATTTTTCCATTAGGGTGATTTTTTTTTGCTGAGTTGTCTCCCCAGTATTTTTCCGCAAGTTTATGACTTTGAGTATGCTGCCTGCTTGTTTTAATTGTTCTACTATAGTTGGTTCTATCGCCTCTAGAGCTTTTAAACCGTTGGGGTTGAGGGATAAACCTGCCCCGACTGGGCGCAACTCTCTAGCTTTCTCATAGACATGAGCATCAATACCTTGTTTTCTCAAAGCGATCGCTGTTGCTAGACCACCAATACCTCCACCGATAATGGCGACTTTCTCCGCAACAGGTTTAGAAGTTTCTCTCATTTTGCTTGTTTCCTTTTGATTGGTATAGTAATCCGAAATAGGTTGTAAGATTTATCGTAGGGTTCTGGTATCCAAATCCTTTATGCGCTTGGGTTGGGAGACCAAGCCCCTACAGTTTCTTTCAAGAATCATTTCTTATGGCTATATTTGTTCTTATACTACTACTTTTTCTTGCCAAGGTTTAAAACGTGACTCTGAATTTGGCTCGTAATCATACAGCCAATTTTGAAACTCTTCCTCTTCAAACATCTGCTGTGACTTTTGATTGGTTTGCTGATTAGATTGATAATAGCGTTTTTCACCCTCCGCACTACGGGTTTGAATAATTGCTGTACGGCAAATTCGACGGTTATCATAGTTTGCAAGTGCAGTTTCTAGCTCTGAGAAGTTGTACAAACACTCAGCAAGTTCATAAGCGTCTTCAAAAGTAGTATTAGCTCCTTGCCCTACTGATGGTGCCATCGGATGAGCTGCATCTCCCAATAACGTCACCCTACCATAACTCCATTGCTTCAATGGTAGTCTATCACATATCCGCCCTTCTAATATCCGTTCAGGAGCTGTCTGTGCCATCAGTTCTCTTACTGGTTCCATCCAATTAGCAAATTCTCTAAGGACACGAGACTTTGCTTCAGCAAAAGTAGAAGAAAGTGTAGAGTCTGGCAATAGCTTCCGAGTGCCCCAGTACATATCTCCCTCCCCTAAGTTCAGCAGGAATAATATGGTTTTTTCTCCGTTCATAACGATGACTTCATTTGGAGGTAGTAACTCTTCTTGATAATTGACAACAGCTCGCCAAGACATACTACCCAAATATCGAGGTTGACCATCACCTATCAATATTTCTCTAATTCTAGAGTTTACCCCATCAACTCCAATAAGCAAATCTGACTCGACAGTTTTGCCATTCTCAAAGTGGGTGATGACCCTGTTTTGATTTTGTTCAAAGCCAATACAACGATGATTCAGATGAATGACTTCTGCTGGAAGTGCAGATGCTAAAATCTGTTGTAAATGCCACCACCAAATAGTTAATGCTGGTTGTCCATATTTTCTCATTATGGGACTAGGGAAAGTCCTGATTGTTTCTCCAGCGCTTGTTTTCAAAGTAACTCTCTGCACTTGACAACTTGAACATTTCAGTGTACTTACTATATCTGGTTTAATGGCATCTAGGCATTTCAGACCATTAGGCAGCAAACTTATATCTGCTCCCACTGGACGAAATTCCCTGGCCTGCTCATAGACATGGGCATCAATACCTTGTTTTCTCAGAGCGATCGCTGTTGCTAAACCACCAATACCTCCACCGATAATGGCGACTTTCTCAACTATAGGTTTAGAAGTTTCTCTCATTTTGCTTGTTTCCTTTTTTTTAGTATTTGTTGTTATATTACTACAGTTTCTTTCCAAGGTTTCAGACGCGACTCTGATTTTGGATCGTAATCATACACCCAATTTTGAAACTCTTGAAAATCCTGCGGTGACTTTTGCTTGGTTTGTTGACTCGGTTGATAGAACTGAAGTTTATCACCTTTAGCACTACGGGTTTGAATAATTGCTGTGCGCTGAATGCGACGTTTGTCGTAGGTATTGAGAGCAGTTTCTAGGTCGGGAAAATTGGCCAGACACTCAGCAAGTTCATAAGCATCTTCAAAAGTGGTATTAGTACCTTGCCCTGATGATGGTGGCATCAGATGAGCAGCATCTCCCAATAGAGTCACCCTACCATAACTCCATTGCTTTAATGCTAGTCTCTGGCAGATCGGAGTTTCTAAGATGCGTTCAGCATTGGTTGCTTCGATCACTTTCTGTACTAATTCGTTCCAATTAGCATATTCTTTGACAACACGAGACTTTGTTTCAGCAGGAGTGGTGGAAAAAGATGCTTCTGATAATACCTTCTGAGCAATCCAGTTCATATTTCCCTCCCCTAAATTGAAGATAAATAATAGACTGTCTTCTCCCTTCATTATAATGGCTTCATCAGGTGGCAGTAGCTCCTCTTTATAGTCAAGAACAGCACGCCAAGACATACTACCAAGATATTGAGGTTCCCCATCACCAATCAATTTTTGTCTGACTACAGAATTTGCACCATCTGCTCCAATGAGTAGATCGGCTTGGGCAGTTTTTCCATTTTCAAAATAGGTAACAACATTGTTTTCATTTTGTTCAAAGTCAATGCAACGATGATTCAGATGAATAACGTTTGGTGGGAGAAATGATGCCAGAATCTGTTGCAACCGCCACCACCAAATAGTTAATGTTGGTTGTCCGTATTTAGCCATCATGCTACTTTCGCTAGTTCTAATTGTTTCTCCACTGATTGTTTTCAAGGTAGTTTTCTGGAGTTGACAACCTGAATTTTTTAGAGTATTCAATATGTCTGTTTGAATAGCATCCAGGCATTTTAGACCATTAGGCATTAAACCTAAACCTGCTCCCACTGGACGAAATTCCTTGGCTTTTTCATAGACATGGGCATCAATACCTTGTTTTCTCAGAGCGATCGCTGTTGCTAGACCACCAGGACCCGCACCGATAATGGCAACTTTTTCCACAACAGGTTTGGAAGTTTCTCTCATTTTGCTTGTTTCCTTTTTGTTGGTATTTTTTGTTATAGTGCAACTGTTTCTGGTAAATATCTCAAACGTGACTCTGATTTTGGGTCGTAATCATACATCCAATTTTCAAAATTTTCACGTTTTTGCTGTAACTGTTGGTTAGTTTGCTGCAAAGGTTGATAATATAGTTGTTCCCGCTCTGCACTATGGGTTTGAATAATTGCTGTACGCTGGATGCGACGGTTGTCGTAGTTGGCAAGGGCAGTTTGTAGGTCTGGGAAGTTACGCAAACACTCAGCAAGTTCATAAGCGTCTTCAAAAGTAGTATTCGCTCCTTGTCCTGCTGCTGGTGTCATCGGATGAGCTGCATCTCCCAATAAGGTCACTCTACCATAACTCCATTGCTTCAATGGTAGTCTGTCACATATCGGTCCTTCTAATATTCGTTCCGGATCTGTCTGTGCTATCAGTTCTCTTACTGGTTCCATCCAATTAGCGAATTCTCTCAGGACGCGAGACTTAGCTTCAGCAAAAGTAGAAGAAAGAGTAGAGTCTGGCAATAGCTTCCGCGCTAACCAACTCATATTTCCTTCTCCCACATTAAGCAGAAACACTATACTTTTTTCTTCTTTCATTAAGATGACTTCATTATCTGGTAGTAACTCCTCTTGATAATTGACAACAGCTCGCCAAGACATACTACCCACATATCGAGGTTGACCATCACCAATTAATATTTCTCTAACTGTAGAGTTTACCCCATCAGCTCCAATGAGTAAATCTGCTGCCACAGTTTTTCCATTCTCGAAGTGGGTGATGATGCTGTTTTCATTTTGTTCAAAACCAATGCAATGATAATTCAGATGAATGACATCTGATGGTAGCTCTGATGCTAAAATTTGTTGTAAACGCCACCACCAAATAGTTAATGTTGCTTCTCCGTATTTTTTCATCATGGGATTTTCGTAGGTCGTAATAGTTTCTCCAGTGCTTGTTTTCAAAGTTACTCTCTGCACTTGACAACCTGAACATTTTAGTGTATCTACTATACCAGGTTTAATGGCATCTAGGCATCTCAAACCATTAGGATGCAAACCTACACCTGCTCCTATTGGACGAAATTCCCTGGCTTTTTCATAGACATGGGCATCAATACCTTGTTCTCTCAGAGCGATCGCTGTTGCTAGACCACCAGGACCCGCACCAATAATGGCAACTTTTTCCACAATAGGTTTTGAGGTTTCTCTCATTTTGCTTGTTTCCTTTTTTTGGTATTTGTTGTTATATTACTACTAGACATCTCCAATAATAAAAAATAAAATCAATTATCAAAATAATATGGGTCTAAAACCCCGCCTTTTAAGGCGAAATATTTTTGGAGCGGGGCTTAAATCCCCGTTACAAAAATCACTTCTGACTTCCCCTCCACCGGAGGGGTTAGGGGTGGGTTGACTTCTGACTTCTGACTTCGTTAACGCCTACTCTTTAGGGAGGTTGCATACAACATCCCTACCTACTCCCTACTTTCTCTTTTCTGGGAAATGTCTACTTTTTCTTCCCAAGGTCTCAGACGCAACTCTGAATTTGGCTCATAATCATATAACCAACGTTCAAATTCTTTAAAATTTTGCTCTGAGTGTTTGTCTCGATCCTGGATGCTTTGATAAGAGAGTTTCTCCATCTTCTCACTATAGTTTTGAATAACTACTGTACGTTGAATACGACGTTTGTCATAGTTGGTAAGTGCAGTTTGTAAATCTGGGAAATTGTACAAACATTCAGCAAGTTCATAAGCGTCTTCAAAAGTTGTATTAGCTCCTTGACCTCCTCCTGGTGACATCCCATGAACGGCATCTCCTAATAACGTCACCTTACCATAACTCCATTGCTTCAATGGCAGTCTTTGGCAAATTGGTGCTTCTAATATGCTTTCAGCATCTGTTTCTGCTATCATTTCTAGTATTGGTTTCATCCAATTAGAAAATTCTTTGAGAACCCGATATTTTATTTCAGCAGCACTAGGAGAGACAAAAGATTCTGGAAATAGTTTGCCAGCAGACCAGTTCATCTTTCCTTCACCTAGAGGGTACAAAATCATTGCAGTTTGTTCTCCTCTAATTATTAGACCTTCATCCGGTAACAATAGTTCATCTCTATAGTCAACAATAGCACGCCAACACATACTACCAGAATAAGTAGGTTGCCCATCACCTATTAATATTTCTCTGACTCTAGAATTTATGCCATCAGCTCCAATAAGTAGGTCTACTTCAACAGTTTTTCCATTTTCAAATTTGGCAGTAACAGTATTTTCATTTTGCTCAAAACTGACGCAACGATGATTCAAGTGAATGACTTATGATGGTAGTTCTGATGCTAGAATATGTTGCAAATGCCACCACCAAATAGCAAATGTTAGGTCTTGATATTTTGGCATCATGGGAGTTTTGGTCGTCCAGATTATTTCTCCAGTGCTTGTTTTGAAAGTTGTTCTCTGCACTTGAAAACCCAAACGTCTTAGTTTATCTACTAAACCTGGTTTAATGGCATCAATACATCTCAAACCATTTGGTTTTAAAGATACACCCGCTCCTACTGGACGAAATTCCCTAGCTTTTTCATAGACATGGGCATCAATACCTTGTTTTCTCAGAGCGATCGCTGTAGCCAAACCACCAATACCTCCACCGATAATGGCGACTTTCTCCACAACAGGTTGGGAAATTTCTCTCATTTTGCCTGTTTCCTTTTTCTTGCTATTTGTTTTTATACTACTGCTGTTTCTTTCCAAGGTTTCAGACGCGACTCTGATTTTGGATCGTAATCATAGAGCCAATCTTGAAACTCTTCCTCTTCAAACAACTGCTGTGACTGTTGATTTGTTTGTTGATTAGGTTGATAATAGCGTTTTTCACCCTCCGCACTACGGGTTTGAATAACTTCTGTACGTTGAATACGACGTTTTTCGTAGTTGGTAAGTGCAGTCTGTAAATCTGGAAAATTGTACAAACATTCAGCAAGTTCGTAAGCGTCTTCAAAAGTAGTATTAGTTCCTTGGCCTACTGATGGTGCCATTGGATGAGCTGCATCTCCCAATAACGTCACCCTACCATAACTCCATTGCTTCAATGGTAGTCTGTCACATATCGGTCCTTCTAATATCCGTTCAGGATCTGTCTTTGCTATCATTTCTCTTACTGGTTCCATCCAATTAGTAAATTCTCTCAGGACGCGAGACTTGGCTTCAGCAAAAGTAGAAGAAAGGGTAGAGTCTGGCAATAGCTTCCGAGCGCCCCAGTACATATCTCCCTCCCCTAAGTTCAGCAGGAATAATATGGTTTTTTCTCCGTTCATAACGATGACTTCATTTGGAGGTAGTAACTCTTCTTGATAATTGACAACAGCTCGCCAAGACATACTACCCAAATATCGAGGTTGACCATCACCTATCAATATTTCTCTAACTGTAGAGTTTACCCCATCAGCTCCAATTAGCAAATCTGACTCAACAGTTTTTCCATTCTCAAATTGGGTGATGACGCTGTTTTTATTTTGTTCAAAATCAATGCAACGATGATTCAGATGGATTACTTCTGCTGGTAGCTCTGATGCTAAAATTTGTTGCAAACGCCACCACCAAATAGTTAATGTTGCTTGTCCGTATTTTCTCATCATGGTACTTTCGTTAGTCCTAATTGTTTCTCCAGTGCTTGTTTTCAAAGTCACCTTATCTACTTGACAACCTGAACGTTTTAGTATATATACGATACCTGGCTTAATTGCATCTAGGCATCTCAAACCATTAGGGTGCAAACCTACACCTGCTCCTACAGGACGAAATTCCTTGGCCTTATCATAGACATGAGCATCAATACCTTGTTTTCTCAGAGCGATCGCCGTCGCTAGACCACCAGGACCTGCACCAATAATGGCAACCTTTTTCACAACTGGTTTAGAAGTTTCTCTCATTTTGCTTGTTTCCTTCTTTTTGCTAAACAAAAAACTAAAAAATAGTCTACTATACAACAAATATATTCTTAAAAATATTTTCTTAAATTATCGTAATATTCTTGTTTCTTATTTTGTTTATGTTATGATACTGAAAGAAAAAACAAACTGCTTACTTATGAGATAGCAAAAAGCAAGTTTCAAGCAGCAAGTTACTTCCAAGGAAGTTATATTAATGAGTTTACCTATTCAGGTTTCACCAGCGACGAATGATCTAACCTTGTCCCAAAGTCAGACGTTGGCAGAAGTGGTGAAAGTAAAAATCCCGAAATCTGAGGTAGTCCCCAAACTAGATGTCTATTTTCTCGCCGATACAACCGGTAGCATGAGGACTGCGATCGCTTCAGTCAAGAGTGGCATCATGGACATCCTAACCCGAATCCAGTCCCTAGGATCTGATGTCTGGTTCGGGGTTGGCGACTACAAGGACTTTCCGGCTCCGGTTGCCGATGAGCATCCCTACGCCTTCAAGCACCAGTGTAGCTTGAGCGCCGATATCACCGCCGTCACAGCTGCGATCAATGCCTGGACGACCACTGGCGGTAAAGATACTCCTGAAGCTCAATTCTATGGGCTAGATCAGGTGGCCGAATCACCTGGTGGCCAGATTGGTTGGCGTGCCGATGCCAAGCGTATCATCGTCTGGTTTGGTGATGCCGCCGGTCACGACGCAGTATGCAAGGAAATCACCAACCTATCCTACGACATCACGGAGGCATCGGTCACTGCTAAGTTAGTTGCAGAGAAGATTAAGGTGCTGGCACTGTCCATGAGCACCAACTATCGTGCCCCGGCAGGGCTAGACGACGATCCCAAAACGAGAGCAACCGCGTATAAATCTAAGTGCGGAGAGCCTGGCGGAACCCCCGGACAAGGCACCAGGATAGCCAATGCCACCGGTGGCAAACCGATCCAAGGTGTCGATGAAGATACGGTTGTTCAGCAGATCGAGACTGAGTTGATGGCACAGATCGCTGAGATCGGGAACGTGCGCTTGGTAGCAAGCGGTGCCACAAAACCTTTTGTGCAAGCGATTGCACCTGTCACGGGTTACAGTTCCCTCAGCAGAGACCAAGACCATGAACTTGCCTTTGATGTCTCCTGGGTTGGCACTGTGTCCGGTACCAGTGAGCCCCAGGTCTTCAACGGCTCTCTCGATGTCATCGCCGATGGAGAAGTCGTTGGCGGTAAGACAGTCAAAATTACAGTACCATTTTCAGCTCCACCACTACCCCCAATTTATCCCGAGGAGAATGTTCCCATGATACGCCCAGACAATGTTTCCGGTACCTGGATGTTTATTCACCAAGTGACTGGCACTTATATGCAAGCTATAGGTTACAATCCCAATGTCAACGATTATGTGCATCTTTGGAACCAAGATCCTCCTAATACTAACGCAGGGTATCAAGGACACCTGTGGGTTCTGTCCAAGCAGAGTGATGGAACTTACCGCATCCAAAACTGGGAGAAAGATGTCACCTTTAAGGAGCAATTGTATCTTCAAGCACCGGCAAAACCTGGGGTTGATAAGATTGTAACTTTGCAACGCCTCAGCCAAAGTGAGTTGCAGTCTTGGATATTGGTTCCAGTCAGTGGCGACCCCGATACTTATGCTATCCAACCAAAGGCATTCCCTGAATATGCCATAGGTACTTCTACCAATGCTTTGACCAATGGCATAGCACTGGTAACCAACCGCACCTGGGGAAGACCAACTTTCCATCAATATTGGCGACTGAGCAAGGATTACACTGGGGGGAATTAAAATACTTTCTCCCTGAGCAACAGCTTATTTAGTTGTCATCTTGACGCTTCATATCAAATCCGCTTGAAGAGGAGTAACAAGAAACCGGGGAAACTGGGAGGTCAATGGTAGGGACGTTGCATGCAACGTCCCTACAAGGACATTTGATCCTTTCCCCGGTTTCTCTGCTTTTTTATACCGATACTACCGAATTTGATATCACTAGAGCAGTTGCCCCGATTCTAATGGTAGTTTTTCCGTTTCCTCAACAATTCTTAAGACTTTTTTTGGGTAGTAGGTGTTGCTGAATTAAAAGATGAATCTAGAGGGAACGGGAACATTCCAATTAACTATTCTAGCATTGCTGATGCGTGGGTATGATTTTTATTTTTTGGCAATTGCTCAACTATTAGACATCTCCAATAATAAAACATGACTTACGCATGAGGTAGGAAAAACTAGGATTTGAGATTGCTTCCCTATCGGTCGCAATGACGAAAATACGTTGCAGGTGCGTAAGTCCTAAAAAATAAAATCAATTATTTCTCCCTACTCTCTACTCCCTGCTCCCTGCTCCCTCTTTTCTGGAGACGAATTATATCGTTATTCTTTAATTAACTCAATGCTCTCAGTATTCTACTAATATATTCAGCTCGCCATTGCTCCCGCTCCTCATTTACTTGTGCATCTGGTTGATAATTTTCAATATCTTCGGAGGAAATAATACCTTTGGCTATTACTAACTTTTCAATCGTATCTAGGCGTTCCCGCAATACGGAAACTTCCCCTGCTAATGCCATTATTATTGCCAGTAATTTATCGTTATCTGTATTATCTAAATAAACTGGTCGCTTACCTTTTGCTTGTTTAGGAATCATCTTTTTTTGTTTGTCTTTCCGATCTAAATGTTACCAGAATTATGAATTCTGAATTGAAATACAAAATTTAATAATTCTCAATTATCATACTGGTAACTTACCTTATTGCTTGTTTAGGAATCATGTTTTTTTTGTTTGTCTTTTTTATTTATGGCTTGCTGATTAAATATCAAAGCCTTTATCTTTCAAGGCTTTAGCATTTTTTTGTTCAAAAAATGTCTCGGGTTTTCGATGCTTGAAACTCATGCTTATTGGTATTTTGAGCAGACAAGATTCGATTTCCCCACCCTCCCCACACTTCCCACACCCCCCCACCCTCTGCTTTTTTCAGCAAACCCTATTTAGTACCAACAATAATAAATGACTGTCTTCCATTATCTTGTTCGAGCAGTGTGTCAATGAGTTTATCTGTGGAAAAACCTGCTTCTCGTGCTACAGCTACTAAATCTAAATCTCGCATTGCACTCCAGAATGGTTCATTATTATTAGTTGTTTCTTCATCGTAGAGGAACGCAGTATATAAATCTAGATGACGATACAAACGCGCATCTTGATGTATCATTATTCCACCTGGAGCTAATAAACGATAACTTTCGCGGAAAACATTTCTAATTGCTGGCACAGGTATTTCATGTAGAAAAATATGACTTACCACCAAATCAAATGATTCATCTGGGAAGTTAGTCTTCTCAGCATTCTGTTGGCTAAAATGCACCCGTTTTCCTAAAGATTCTGCTCGTGCATGAGCATAACGTAATATGGCAGGAGCTAGATCGATACCATAAACTTCAGCATTTGGGTAAGCATCTACATAAGGCAAGGTATTAGCTCCCACTGTACAACCCATATCTAGAATTTTCCGAGGTTGAAAACTTGGGTATTGCTGCTTCAAAAATTTATGGATAACTGTCTGACCTCTAACATCGCGAATGGAGTCACGGTTTCTCATACCATATATATAAACTCCCAAATCATAGATAGCACCAGCAGATATATCATCTTGAGTGTATTCGCCGTTATATCCTCCTGGCATACAATGAATATCTACAGCAGTTTGGTAGACTGGTATTTTCAATTCTGGATCTAGTTTAAGTGTTCCCTGGGGTGCTACTCGATCTTTTGCTTGTTTTATCAATTCTGGTAGCTGACGTTCCACTGTAGTCGCAACTGACTCCCACATCATCTCTTGGATAGTCCGCTTGAAGCTACTCAACCATTTATAGTATTGTTGTTGCTGCATCCCCCGCCTAATTTCATAACGGTCTTTAGGGGGACGTTGGTTTTCTCGCTCAAATTGTGGTTTGACAGTTTCTTCGTATACTACCTTCAACTCAGGCAGCATTTTCGTAGACATATATTTTCTCAAACTGTAGGCAAAGTTTTGCCGTGCTAATTCATCGTGATTAGCTTGTGGCATCATGGGATGAGCCAATTTTTTGTTCATAAGTTGGTATTACTAAAATGCTGAGGAATATTTTACAATAGATAATTGATAATTGATAATTGATAATTAATCAATTCGGCTTTATTGCCTCTCCTTTTAAAGAGAAAAAGTGGTCGTTTGCGGAGCATGAATAGGATGGGATGGCAAGGTTTCCCGAAGAAAGCAGAGCCGCTCCGAAGTGCGCCATATCCAATCGACCAAGAAAAGAAATTGTGATTTCCTTATATTCAATTCCGTAACGGTTTTAACCAGAGGTAATTATCCATTATTAATTAATTAACGACATCCTTGCAGTTAGTCAATAATGCTACAAATTACCCATTATTCGGCTTCCCAATCTTCAATTTTTCACCCTTCAATTCGGCTAAATTCTCTAACATTATGAGTAACTAATATTACAGCGCTTTTCAGATTGATGAACCACATCGTCATAACCAAAACCTTGTAGGGGCGAATGGCCATTCGCCCCTACTGTGGTCTACCGTGCAGGAAAACTGCTGTAAATCATTTGCCAAAGCCATAGAAGCAAATTGAATATCATTTGAGCTAATAGACGTTCCTGCTTTTGTTAAATTCGCCCTAATTATACTATAAATTCTGCACAGGAATCATCACTCTATAGTTTTATTTTGATACAGTTAATTTTGTGCATTATATCATGTCCGGATAATCAGTGATAAAAAAGTTTTTGTTTGTAGTAGGGCTTCAGCCCGATACATACTTATATCATGTCCGGATAATCAGTGATAAAAAAAAGTTTTTGTTTGTAGTAGGGCTTCAGCCCGATACATACTTAGGGCTAAAAAAGCCCTACTACAAACTTTAATTATAACTATTCAACCGGAGATGATATTAGGGCTAAAAAAGCCCTACTACAAACTTTAATTATAACTATTCAACCGGAGATGATATTACAGTAGTTTGTAGGTCAATAAAACACACTAAAAAAATGATAACCCTATAGGGACTTTGCATGCAACATCCCTACTTTGTGGTCTACTAATAGACCTCTCCAAAAATTAAATTAGTTCTTATCCATCAATTATTAATAATTAATTATTAATTAATTAATTCTGGTTGAAAGCCTCCCCTTTTAAGGGGAAAAAAAGTGCTCTTGAATTTCCCAATATTCAATTCCCGAGCGGTTAAAACCTTCTTGTAATTATCAATTATCCATTATCAATTATCAATTAATGAATTCTTCCTGTTCCCTGTTCCCTATTCTCTATTCCCTCTTTTTAATAAATTCAAAATCTCGTTTCATACTCAATTGACAACACAGCATTATCATCGAAATTACTACCTCCCCGGAGACGCACTTTATCATTAACTTGATAATTCACAGATAACTCTGATGCTTCAAGTATAGTTGCGGATACTCCGAGTTTATTAGTCACATCAATACCAACCTCTAGACCCCAACCTAAACTGTTAGCACGTTGCGACCCACTTTTAGGAATACTCGCAGGAAATATCCGAAATTCACTTAATCCTGTCGCTTCAATAATATCCTGTTGTATGTTACTAAATAGAGCGGTACTTGCCACATTTGCTAATGCTAAATTTCTGTCTGCACTGAGGGTATCAACAATATTACCTCCTAATAAACTAACTATTTGTGTTGCTGTTCGCTGTGGAGAACTTGTTAACTCTAGGTTATCTTCTAATTCTGATAGCGGTCCTGTTGCTTTGGCCATTATTTTAATTCTCTGACTACTATTCAATGTTCCTGGTGATGGAGCGTCTATTGTTTCTGCCGAAAATGCCGAACTCGATCTTGTTGCTGATGAACCACTGGTTTCAAATGCTGATGCTAATAACTGTATATCTAGCATGGGGTCAAGTCCATTACTGGGGATAAATTTAGCTGTATTGTTATAGTTAGGGTCTAAACGCAAATTTGTACTAAATAAATTAATTGTACCTCCTTCTAAGTTGATCGTACCACTAGGACGAATATCGCTGAGGGTGCCATTTATCCTTAAACCACCTATCGCTTGAAAATTAGCTAGTCCTGGACTAACCATCTCTAGGCGATCTGTTAAAGTTACTTGGAAATCATTCAGACCAACCTCAAATTCTCCCAAACCAAAGCTTGCTCCATCTGTTTGATTTTCTCCAGTAGAGGCAAAATCACCAGCTAAACCTGCTGCTTGATTCAAAAATATCTTACCTTGGGATACCTCAACTTTACCACCAACATCGGGTTGCAAAGCTGCACCTGTAATTACTACTTTTCCATTGATACCACCTTGAAATGCTCTTTTAAAGTTTACGTTAAGTTTTTCTAGACTAATTGTCAGAGGGTTATTGATATCTGGATCTTTGCTGCCGAAGGGTTGGAAAAGTGGTAAGACTCCAGTAACTTCAACCACACCATCGCTAATATTTCCTTGAATTTCTTTGACTTTGATGCGATCGCCATTAAATAAAACTGTTCCTTCTACGTCTGTTAAAGGTTCAGGAAATACTGCTGCAGTTATATTAACATCTACAAATTTGGCATATCCTTCTGCTTGTGGTTTTTGTAATGTTCCTTTTAGCTGTAATAATACGTCTCCTTTACCTGAGTCTAAAGTTAACTGATCGGTCAAAATATTTACTATTTGGAAGGCATCATCTTTGACATTGACGCTGACGTTAATTATATCGCTGCCTGCGGAAACTGTAGCGAAGGGTAAGTCAATTGGTACATCGCCTCTATATAAAATGGGGTCTCCAATTATAGAAAGACCTCCACCAAAACGCAGTCGTCCGAAATTGTAACTAAAATCTGTTTGTGCGTTTTCAATAGGTTGTTGGTTTAGAGTTCCATCTACTATCTTAATTTCACCTATTGCTCTGGGGTCTTCAAAATTTCCGCCTAGTTCTGTTTCCAAATTCAACTTTCCTGTAATATTGATATTTGGCGGTACATAACTCTGGGCAAATTTTTGTATTTCTGCCAGGTCTACATTTTTTAGTTGTAATTTCCCACTTTGATTTTCTGGACTCAAGTCTCCATTAAAAGCTAATGATGCTTCTCCTACTTTCACTTCCAAGGGTTTGACTGTCAAAATATCATTTTCATACTTACCCTGTACGAGAAAATCATCTATTTTGTAAATTCCCCAATTCCAGTCACTACCTTTGATATCAAATTTCCCATCAATACCAGACTGTAAAGATCCTTCTGCCATTATTTCACCCGAATAAGTGACATCTAGATCGGCAAGGGGTGGTATTGGTATAGGAGTGTTTGGTTGTTCGCTTTCTAGTTGTTGTTTGAGCAATGCTTGAATTTCGGCAAACCGACGGAGTTGCATCATTACTCGCGTATTTTCTGGAAAACCTACTGCTGATGTTTGCACATCTGCTGCTTTGGCATAATTTGGAGTTGCTATACCTCGACTAATATCTTCTAAGTCAAACCATTGGAGGGCGGTCAAAATATCTTGCGCTTCTCCTTTTTCTATTTTGAGACTACCTGCAAATTTTGGATTAAAACTAGCACCCTTAAGGGAGGAGTTTAGATCGACCATTGCTTGTAAGACATATCGACTATTTCCTAATAACAATGTGCCGTCATTGAGATTTGCTTTCCCTTCTGCATAATTTATTTTGGCGCTGAAACTTTCAGCATCTATGTAACCAATGCCAGGTTTTGTCACTGCTAAGTTTCCATCTGCTTTGATAGAGTTAATATCCAATGTTCTCAGATCGGATAAAGCTATTTTTGCAGATGCAACTCCCGTAACTGCACCAATACCAAACTGCTCTGCTGGTGCTATACCTAACAACTCCAGAGGAAATTTTTCTAATGTTACTAAAAAGTTTTCTCCTTCGGTCACTCCCGCGAGTTTTGCTTGGTCGCGTTTAACTAAGAAAGCAGTTGGAAAATAAGTTTCATCTAATTTTTCTAATACCAATTCCAGACGGTCATTATTACCAGCAATTTTCAAGTTTACTCCTTGAGTAATTCCTGCTTTTAATTCGCCTGATAATTCGGAATCAAAATCTACTGCATTTACTGCTAAATTTCTCAAAGCTACATCACCAACTAAGTTTAAGTCGGCAATAGATTTACCGATAACTTTGCCATTAAAGTTGACTCTACCTGTTAATAACTCACCTTTTTTTTCTATGGGTAAGTCTTCCGTAAATTTCTCTATTGGCAGAGATGCTAAATTAAAATCTGACAAATTGACATTGATATTAATTCCAGAAATAGCCGGAGGTTTTTGTGCTGGAAAATCTACACCTACTACTCCATTAGCATTAACTTCTGGCGGAATAGTAATTTTTTCTATTTCTATTTGCTTGCCATTCCAGCTAAACAAACCATTGAAAGATTTCTGAATAACTGGTAATTCTGAAAGTGTTAATTTTGCTTTGGCTTGAATTGCTTCTGGAGTTAAATTTGCCAGATTTCCCGATAAGTCAATCTTGCTATTAAATAATCCACCAATTATAGGTAAATTTTCAGCTTGCCCTAATAATTTTTGAGTTTGTCTAATAGCAGCAACGGCTGGTTTTGCCTGTTCTTGTTTTTCTATTGCAGCGGAAAATTTCTCTAAAGGAATTTGGTCTCCCACTACAGCAGCTTGCCATTTTTTACCGACTAATTCCCCAGTAATATTTACTGCTCCACCCTCAGCAAAAATTACTTTTCCTTCTGCTTCAGCAGCTATAGCTTCTGGGTTTAAATTATCTAAATTTCCGGCTACTTTTGCATTCCCTAGAATATTCCCATCTATAGCTTCTAAATAAGGCAAAGCTAACTCTATAAATTCCTCTAATCCTTCCTCTTTTTGAATCCGTTCATCACTTCTTTTAATCAGTTCATCCGTGGCAAAATCTGTGTCTTTATCCGCGCTTAAACCATTTTTTTTAATCAGTTCATCCGTGCCCAAATCTGTGTCTAGCTCTCTTGCTATTTTTTTGACAAAACTTAGAGGAATAGGGTCAGCGATCGCTACTGCTTCAAAATTTCCTCTATCTAATTTTCCTGTGGCATTAATTGTGTTATTTCCAATTATTAATTTTCCACTTCCATCAGCAGATATGGCTTTAGGATTCAAATTATTTAGATTAGCAAATATACTGAGATTGCCAAATATTTCTCCTTCTATTCCTGGAGGTAAAGTTGCGCTAGGAGGAAGAGAAACTAAACCAGTTTTTCTAATTGTTTGTTCTATAGTCCGTAAAGCAATTTTGTCTGTTTCTACATCAGCAAAAAAGTTGCCTTTATTCAGTTTGCCATCAATATTAATTTTATTATTATCAATAAATAGCTGACTTTTAGCTGTTGCGGTTATTGCCTCTGGAGCCAAATTTGTTAAACTTCCAGACAAGTTAGCATTGACATTTACTTGAGTATTTAAAGATTTAACAATAGGAATTTGAGTCTGTATGGTTTGGATTTGATTAGCTTCTACTGGTATTAAGCCAGATACTAAAATTGACTCCCCTAAATCTAGAAGAGGATTTACTGCTAATTTACTGCTATTAACTGAGGCTTGAAAATTTCCCCGCTCTAATTTTCCTTGGGCGTTAATTGTTCCTCCGGCAATAATGACTTTGCCATCCCCATTAATAGTAATTCCTTCAGGAGTTAAATTATTAATATTTCCAGATACCGTCGCTCCACCTTCAACCTTTCCATCAGTATTCCTTGGCAAAATACCAGTAGGGGTGATTCGCGAATCACCCCTACGACTTTCTATGAATAATTTTTCTACAGCAGTTAGAGCTATTTGATTTGTGTTAACTGTGGTCTGGAAATTCCCCCTGTTTAAGTTACCTGTAGCATTAATTGTTCCCGCTTCAATTTTCAGATTTCCCGTTAAATTTCCTGTGAGATTTTGTTTGATAAATTCTGGGTCAAGGTTAGTCAGATTTCCTGATAAATTAACTTTCCCGTTTAGTTGTCCGTTGAGAGATTTTACTCTGGGAATATTTGTCTTAATCAGATTTAATTGTTCCTGGTCAGTAATAATTCCTGAATTTACCGCAGATAACCCTAAATCTAGTAAAGGATTGATTGGTAATTCCTCAGTATTAACTAATGCTTGGAAACCACCATTATTAACTTTGCCACTAGCATTAATTATGCCATTAGCAAGATTAACATTGCCACCAAAATTAGCTGTTACTCCTGGCAAACTTAAATTATTTAGATTCCCAGATACAGTTGCTTCACCATTAATTATTCCATCAGTTCGACTAGATAAAATTGGATTGGGAGTTGTCAGAATATCTGAATTTCTGGCGATTCTTTCTAAAGAACTTAAACTGAGTTGAGTAGCTGTTCCTTTTCCTTGCCAATTACCATTATTTACTTCACCATTCA
Source organism: Dapis brunnea BLCC-M229 (assembly GCF_050015995.1). Classification (NCBI taxonomy): domain Bacteria; kingdom Bacillati; phylum Cyanobacteriota; class Cyanophyceae; order Oscillatoriales; family Microcoleaceae; genus Dapis; species Dapis brunnea. The sequence continues at coordinate 23,122 of NZ_JBNHEP010000106.1, forward strand.
AATTAACTTGACCGCCAGCAAGATTAGCTACCCCGCTCACATCTCCTTTAATACTATTAATTGAAAACTTACTTGTCAGACCAGAAAAATTAACTTTACCATTAACAATACCTTCTAAACCTGATGGCAAACCTAACGGTTGTAAAGGTTCTAAATTATCTAAATTAATTTGATTTGCCGTGGCGTTGATTTGCCAATTTTCTAAATTAGCATTGCCATTAATATTAACCGTTCCTCCACCAACTTTAACAACAGTATTTTTAATATTTGCCTGACTATTAATAATATCAACCGCACCACTCAAAGGATAAACTGCTTTTGGTAACTCCCATTGAATTTCCCCTTTGAGAGTTTCTAGCGCACCAGCAATTTTAACCTCCGTAGAAAAGTCACCAAGAGGAAGAGGAGAGGTAATGTTGTATTGTTGAGCGATCGCCTCTACAGGTAAATTTTTCACCCGCAAGTCTAAGTCAACTATTGGGGAAGAGTGGGGAGAGGGGGAAGAGGGGGAAGAGGGGGGAGAGGGGGAAGAGGGGGAAGAGGGGGAAGAGGGGGGAGATGGGGAAGAGGGGGGAGAAAGTACAAGACCTCTACTGCTTTCTTCTGTTTTTTGGGGTTTGGAGACCAAAACCCTACTGGTTTCTCCTGTTTCAGTTACATTTAATATCCCTGCATCCTGACTCCCAACTTCTAATTTCTTACTTTTGACTTTTGACTTTTGACTTTTGAATTCTAATAACTTCTTACTTTTGACTTTTGACTTTTGACTGCCAACTTCTAATTTCTTACTTTTGACTTTTGAATTTTGAATTTTGAATTCAGAAAAGCTGCCTTTGCCACTAATTTTACCTCCCACTACTGGGTTAATTTGTAAGTCAGAGAAACCAGCACTTAAATTAACAGGTTGAAACTCTTGGTTTAACTCAGGAGTAATAGTAAATTGAGTAGCGATATCTTTAAATCTTAACCTGTCAACTCTTGTAACTTCAGTAGTCTCAACTTTTCCTGACACGACTGGTTTAAGTAAACTTCCAGAAATATTTACATCGGTTTTTACTCTTCCATCTAATAAAGGTCTGATATTTTGAATTTGACCGTTTATCTGCTGTAACTGTTGTTTAGTTTCCGCAGATGAAGTGTTATTCGAGAGTAAACTAATTTCTCTTACCGCAGTATCAAACAAAGTCTCAAAAGAAACAGGCAAAACTTCCGCCTGCAAATCAAGTTTAATATCTTGTAAATCTAAATCTCTTGCTGTTTCCGCTGCACCTCGGAGTGTTAACCCAATATTCCCGTAGTTCGCATCCAAGTTTTCCACATTAACTTTTGGCCAAGCAAGATTAGCAACCGTATTCAGGTTAACCGAGTTGCTCAGAATATCCGTATTAGCTTTCAACTCCCGTAAGCTAACCTTTCCTCTAACATCCTGCAAAATATCTGCAATATTCTCAGCTATTTTAACCTGAGTGCGGAGGTTCGCATCTAACTCCCCACTTTCTACATATATATCAGGAATATTTTCTATAGCTAATGCTAAAGGAGCAAATATTGGCAGTTGCAGCTTTTTTGCTACAACATCAGCATCAATAACGAAAGTTTTGAGATTAGCATGAGCGTTAACTTTAAAATTACCACCATTTATAACCTTGCCATTAAGATTTATTAACCAACGTTCTTCTTCATCTTCAGCGAGAACTTCACTTTTACCTAAATCTAACAAAATTGGAGTAGCAGATTTTCCCTTTTCCGACGGCTCAATAGTAGCATTTAGTTTTGGGAAACTTAGCCTTTCGATATCAATATCTAATGGTGGAGGAGGTAACTCTGCCAATTGTGGAATGGCAAATGAACCATTAGCTTCTTGCTGTACAATGGCTTGAGAATCTCCGAATGTAATATCCAGTTTTACAGTTCTGAATAATATTGGTCCAAGAGGAAATGTAACTTTGACTACTTCTGTAGAGGCACTAATTGAGTCAGTTGAGGTAGGAGGTAGGGATGAATGGCCAAATTCTATGTAACCGAGGCCAAACTTTCTCAGTTCTCCCACTTTGACTGGTCTTTGCATTAGTTTGGTTAGACTATCACTGACCATTGGGGCCAATCCTTCTTTGACCCACCAACTTACCGCTATTCCCCCTGCTACCAAAACTGTGCCTAATCCTAGACCACTGATAATTATTATTCGTCTCCATTTTCTGGGGGTGGAAAGGTGGGTTTGGTCATTGGGATTTTCTGGGGTATTTGTCATAATTAATTCAAAAGTTAAAAGCTAAAAGCTAAAAGTTTTAAATTTGTTTTAACTATAGCTGGTATAGTTGAAGTCAGATACGGGAGCCGTAGGATTGGCGACGGATAGAAGTCAAAAGTCAGAAGTTAAAAGTTGGGGTAGTCCTGCATGGTAATGGTGAGGATATATATTTTTTAATTTCTCCGACACTCCCCATCTCCCCATCCCCCCATCTCCGACACTCCCCATCTCCCCATCTCCCTAAACTCCCGGTGCTTCCTTTACCATTACTATGCAGCACCACCAAATTTTTGCTATGACAAAACTTACGCAAAATATAAAATTATACACCATAAGTAGGGGTTAACGGCCGTTTTGTTGCCCAACATGAAAACCCTATTCCCAGTTAAGTGTTATATCATGTCCGGATAATCAGTGATAAAAAAGTTCTTGTTTGTAGTTGGGCTTTAGCCCGAACTGTAGATAGGGCTAAAGCCCAACTACAAGCTTTAATTATAATATAGAATCCGGTTATATAGTATATGTTGATAATTCTATCTACACTTCAATCTCCCCATCTCCGAATCTCCCCATCTCCCCATCTCCGAATCTCCCCATCTCCGAATCTCCCCATCCCCCCAACTATATAACAAGTATTCAACCGGATCTTATATAACTATTCAACCGGACATGATATTAAGTGTTAAGTGTTCCCTAAAACCAATGTCTATTAAATCGAGTAGTATAGCGTTTCCCAAGCTAATCATATCAAATCAGCTTAATTCGGTATAAAAAAATGTTCCATCTTCAGTTATTGCTATATCTCCCCATCTCCGAATCTCGGAATCTCCCCATCTCCGAATCTCGGAATCTCCCCATCTCCGAATCTC